>JBEKVA010000462.1:0-3394 GCA_049514475.1 Spirochaetia bacterium | reverse complement strand
CACCGAATGTCCCGCCCCCGGCATGCGCCAGCACGATCGTCAGCTTCGGATAGCGCCGGGCAATCGGGATGGCGAGGGACGGAAGGGCATTGGGCAGCCCGTTGCCGGTGTGGATCATCACCGGGATCTTCAGCTCGAGTGCCACCCGGTAGATCTTGTCCGCCGCGGGGTGCGTCGGGGCGATGCAGAACGCGTTCGGGTGGAGCTTTACCGCCCGAAACCCCAGGTCCCGCACGGTCCACCGGATGAGGTCCATATAGGTCCGCTCTTCGAGATAGGGGCTGAAACAGGCAATGCCATAGGCCCGCCCGGGATGGGATTGCCCGAAAGCCTGGATGCGCTCGTGGGCCTTCTTCTGGTCCCGGGACATGATGCCCGGCATGATCATCTGCGCGGCGATGCCGTTGTCGTCCATCGTCTTCAGCAGCAGCTCCTCGGAATCGTCGGTGCTGAAGATGAGATCTTCACCGAGATGCATGTGTGCGTCAATGATTCTCATGACACACCTCCCTTTCACTCCGCGCCGGCCGCATCACGAGGACTTCGGAAGAGCCCGGAGAGCGCCGACGGATATGCCGCCATCGACCAGGAGTGTCTGGCCCGTGACGTAGTGGCTGGCATCCGACGCCAGGAACACCACGGCCCCGTCGAGATCGGTGGGAGAGCCGGGCCTGCCCACGGGGATCCTCTCGCACAGGTAGTCCACCCACGATTGATCTTCGTACAGGACGGCTGTCTGGGCCGTGCGGAACCACCCCGGCGCCAGGCAGTTGACCGTGATGCCATTCCCTCCCCACTCGGCGGCGAGACTCATGGTGAGCTGCCTGATTCCCCCCCTGCTGGAGCCGTACGGGGCCAGCCCGGCGTAACCGGCAACGCACGTCTCGGAGCCGATGTTGATGATCCGACCCGAGCGTGCGGGGACCATGTGCCGCGCGACGGCCTGCGCGACGAAGAACGTCCCCCGGAGGTTCGTATCGAGGATCAGGTTCCAGTCATCCCATGTCACCTCGAGGGACCGCTTGCGCACGTTGCACCCGGCATTGTTGACCAGGACGTCGATCCGCCCGTACTCGCGGTACGCGGACTCCACCATGCGCTGGATGCTGTCGAAGTCGCGGACGTCACACTCGCAGGGAAAGGCCTTGCGACCGAGAGACTTTATTTCTTCCGCCGTCGTGCGCAGATCGGCAGGGTGCCGGCTGGTGATGACCAGGTCCGCACCCGCACGCGCGAGCGCCCGCGACAGGTACTGGCCCAGACCCCGGCTTCCCCCTGTCACGATGGCAACCCGCCCCGAGAGATCGAACGATTCGTTTGCCACGGATTCTCCTTCCCGCGCTATGGCTCGAGGACCACTTTCATGAGCTTCGACCCCGGCGTGCGCAGCTTTTCGAACCACGCCGCGCCCTCCGCCAGGGGGGCATGCCCGCTGTAGACGAGGTCCACGTCCACGCGCTTTCGCGCGATGAGATCGAGACAGGTCGGGTAGTCGCCGCGGGAATTGCACGAGCCGGTCACCGCTATCTCGCGGGTGACCACGCTGAGCAGGGGGAAGGTGACATCGGGGGTGAAGTTGCCCACCAGCACCATCCGTCCTCCCTTGCGCAGGACTTCCACCGTCGTGCGCACCGAGGCGGTGACGCCGACCGCCTCGAGGGCCACATCCACGCCGCGTCCCTCCGTGTGCGAACGGATTGTCTCCGCGAACTCCGCCGCGGTGGGCGCGAGCGCGACGTCAGCGCCCGCGCGGCGCGCCCCCGCGAGCTTTCCCGCGTCCGTGTCGACGGCGATCACCGCCTTGCAGCCCGCCGCCCGCAGCGCCTGGATGATGAGTATGCCGATGGTCCCGGCGCCGATGACCGCCGCGGTCTCTCCAATGCAGGGACGGGCGAGGCTCACGGCGTGCATGGCGATGGAGAGGGGCTCGACCATCGCGGCGTGAATGAAATCGACCTCGGGCGGGATCCTGTACAGGATGTGCTTCGGCACGACGACGTACTGCGCGAAGGCGCCGTGGCGACGGTACTCCGGGCAGGAAACGCCCAGGACGCGGCGGTTGTCGCACAGGTTTATTTCGCCCCGCCGGCAATGCCAGCAGACGCCGCAGTAGATCGTGGAGTCGAAGGTGACCCGCTCGTCCCGCGCCCACTCGGTGACGCCTTTGCCGCGCTCGCGGATGATCCCGGAAGCCTCGTGTCCCATGATGATCGGCGGGATCCTTCGTCCCGTCGATCCGTCCACGCCGTGGACGTCGCTGCCGCAGATGCCGCACGCCTTGACTTCGATGAGGACTTCATCCGCTCCGATCGTCGGGTCATCGACGTCGCGGTAGGCGAACTTCAGATATTCCTCCAGAACAAGGGCCTTCATTCTTTCCCCCTCGTGGCGAGCAGCCTCACGGGTGCCCCGGAGGCGTATTCCCCGCCGATTTTCATGGGTGCGGGAATCAGCAGGACGCGCTGGTCGAGCAGTTCCGTCACCTCGCCTCCCACGTTTTCGATGACAAAAATATCGTTGCCCAGGATCGTCTCGTGGTTGACGGGACTGAAAGGCACCGTGCTGTAGCGCTCCGGCAGATCCAGGTCGGGTGCATCGAGGGCCACGAGCCGTACCTGCCTCTTCACCAGCCACTGGCAGGCCTCGTTGCTGAGGATCCGGTACTGGCCATAATAGAGTGACGGCGCGCTCTTGAAGAGCGGCGCCCAGCCCGTGTAGACAACCAGCGCGTCGCCCTTTTTCAGTGCGAGCTTCCGATCCTCGATGGCCTGCTGGAGGTCCGCCAGGGAGATCTCCCTGGCCTTTGGCCGGGACGGACCGTAATCGGCGGAGAGATCAACCACCACGGCTTCTCCAATGAGCTCCCGGATTCCAATCTCGTCCAGCCGCCTCCCGGTCTCGATCATGTGCCAGGGGGCGTCGATATGGGTGGCGAAATGCAGGGACATGCTGAAGAGCGCATGCCGGCACTTGTGGCTGGAAAACATCTGGATGTTGTGGAAGCGGGGGAAACCATAGGGATGATAGGTATCCTCGTCGATCTGATGGCTGAGATCATAATAGGTTGTCATAATCGTCACCCCTTCGATTCGGCGGCTATTTCCTGCGGGCCGTCTCTCCGCTCGCAAGGATGATGGCTACGATGATGACACCGGTGAGGATGTAGCGCAGGCCGACGACAAAACCGAGGATGTTGAGCAGGTTGACGATGAGATAGAGAAGGACCGATGCGCCCACGATCCCCTGCACGTTGGAGTCCCCGCCCGCGATGCTGCTGCCGCCGAGGACCACGACGGCAATGGAGTTCAGCAGGTAGTCCTCCCCCATGCCCAGCGTGGCGCCGCCGCTGAACGCCGCGAGGAGTATGCCCGTCAGGCTGGCGAAAGCGGCGCTC
>JBEKVA010000461.1:0-3397 GCA_049514475.1 Spirochaetia bacterium | reverse complement strand
CGGGTGCTCCGCACTGAAGCGGGTGCTCCGCACTGAAGCGGGTGCTCCGCACTGAAGCGGGTGCTCCGCACTGAAGCGGGTGCTCCGCACTGAAGCGGGTGCTCCGCACTGAAGCGGGTGCTAGAGCCGGGGGAACCCCATGATGGCGCGCAGCCGCGCCCACACGGCCTTTGCCACCTTCAGCGCGCGTTTGCCCCGGGGAGCCGTTGAAAGATCCTCGGCAGCCTCCTCAAGCGTGAACAGGGGCCCGTAGCGGCCGTTCAGCTCGCTCCAGTGCTTTCCCACATAGACGTACAGGTCTGCTTCCGTTGTCTGCGGGAACCGCGCCAGCAGGCGGGCCTCGCGTATGATCGTCACGATGGGGAAGTACACCGCGTCGTACCAGGAGACCGCCGCCTGTTCGAAGGGGATCTCCTCGGTCTTTTTCAGATTCATGTACCACTTGTGCTCGCGGATATGGGAGAGGATCTCCTCGTAGCGGCCGACCTCGGTGAACTCGATCAGGCACCCCGGCCTGTGAAAGTCCAGCCGGGTCTCCTCGTAGAACCTGCGCTTCTCGAAGTCGATGACGGCCTGTTTCAGCTGGACCAGGCTCATCGAGGTGCTGAGAACGATCTCCGAGGACAGGGAGATGACCTCCGCGTCAATGAACTCGGCTCCCTGCGCCTTGGCCACCGAGACCCTGTGGTTGCCGTCACGCACGAAATACACGCCCCCGATCTCGAAGAGGCTGATCGGCGGAAGGGTGATGTTCTGGTAGTGTGCCATGTCGACCCGCATCCACCGGCGCATCAGCTTGTCGTGCCGCGGGAGGAACTTCCGGTTGAAGTCCTTGTAGCGGCCCTCGCTGCCCACGATCTTCTCTATGGGGACCGTCCGCATGCCCCGGTAGGTCTCCGAATCCGGGCGCAGCAGCGAGCGCACGTCCCCCAGGGAGAGCATCTCGTCCCTCTGCACCTTCAGCAGGGAAAGGATCCTCGCAATGGTCTCCCGGGTCCGCAGCTTGCTGAAATCGCTGCGGGCCATTGACTGGAACCTGTCATCACTCATCGGGCGCTCTCCAGATCGATCACGATATGGTCATAAGCGTTTATAATCGTTGTCGATTTGTACTTCGCCTCCCGGGAGGCGTTCCTGTCATACAGGTGCACGTGCCCGTGCACCAGGTAGCGGGGCTTGAAGGTCCGCATGAACCAGAGGAAGACCTTGAACCCAGTGTGACAGGGATCCGGCAGGTCGTTGATGCCGTACGGGGGTGAGTGGGTGAGCAGCAGGTCCAGGAACCTGCCGTGAAAGATCCTGTGCCACAGCATCCCCGGGACCAGGCGCAGCATCATGAGGAACATGGAGAAGTCGGTGTACTGGTTCTCCCCCCCGTTGTACCAGATGCTCCCGCCGAGACCCGCGATGATCAGCCCCTTCACCCTGCGGACTTTTCCCTCGATGCAGATTGCCCCCGCCCCTGACGACCAGCCTTCCGGGCTCCTGGCAAAGGGGTCAGCCGGCTTGCCGAACTCCGCACGGGCCTCCAGGTGATGGTTGCCGAAGACGAAATACAGCGGCTTGTTCAGGGTGCTGATGACGAAATCGTAATACCCGAAGGTGAGGTCCCCCGCGCTGACGACCATGTCGACCGTGCCATAACGGGCCTTCAGCCCGTTGCTGTAGATCACAGGATCGACATGGTCGGCTATGCAGAGGAGTCTCATTGCTTGCTCACGAATATAGTGAATAGCCTTCAGGGGTGCAACGCGTGCCTCTGGCGGGCCGTCCGCGGCGGCTTTCTCGGTCTTTGACAAACCGAAGGATTGGCTATACACTTGGCTGCAATAAATATGCAGGAGCACGATGGTGGATAAAATCGAGATCCAGGAGAAATTGGTCGATATTCTCACGCGTCATACGACAATCGACCGCTCAGCCGTCACCCCCGACAAGCACCTGAAGTTCGATCTCGGCCTGGATTCCCTTGATGTGGCCGAGATGGTATACGAGATGGAAGAGACGTTCGGCATCCAGATACCCGATGACTCGGCTGACAAGATACAGAAGATCTCCGACACGGTGGATTTCATCCACCAGAAGATGAACGCGAAAGCCCAGCCTCACATCCCCGCGTAGGATTTCGGGCCGTCAGGGGCACGTGCCGGCGCACGAGGGCCCGCACAGGCGCCGCCGCCCTCCGAAATCCGTCAAGCCCACCCCCGATTGACCGACGATCAAAGAGAGTGGTATCCGACACCGCGCGACCGAGGGCGCCCCTGTTCCGTCGCCAACCGGTCCCCGGTGCGGTATACTTGAAGAGGATATCCCATGAGAAAGCACGTCGCCCTGGCCTGGGTCCTTCTCCTTGCCGCTGCATCGGGGTTCGGCGCATCACAGTTTTTCGACAAGGGAGAGCAGCTCTTCGTCCAGAACAAGCCGCGGGAGGCGCAGCCCCTGCTAGAGAGCGCCCTGGGCGATGATCCCGCCAACGAGAAGATCTACCTGTACCTGGGAATCATCTACCAGCAGCTCGGGGACCCGCAGAAGGCCATCGACATCTTGAAGAAGGGCATCGAGGTGTCCACCGCCTACAGGGACCTGTTCTTCTACAACATGGGCAACGACTTCTATTTCCGCAAGGACTACGCCTCTGCCGAGCAGATGTACTCGAGCGCCCTCACGGCCAACAAGGACCTCGCGGAGGCCTGGATCAATCGCGCCAACGACAGGATGCAGCTGCAGAATCTCTCCGGCGCAATTGCCGACTACACCGTCTTCCTTCAGCTGAGACCCCAGGACCCGCGGCGACCCGACATCGAGCGCCTCATGGCCCTGGTCCGCCAGGCGCAGGATGACGCGGAAAAGGCGCGTCTTGCCGAGAAGGCGCGGCAGCAGGCGCTCATGGATGAAGCCCTGAAAAGCCTGAACAACGCCGGTGACGCCACGAAGAATCTCTCCATCGATTCCATCAAGGGTCAGAACGATCCGGTCAGCGTCGACATCAAGGACTGAAAAATGCAGAACACCCCCCGTGGAAAAGGCCGGCCCGCCGGCCGCATCCCATTGTCAAGCGTCGGCAAGGCGCCCGCGCAGCCGGACAGCGGCGGCAGCCCGCAGCCGCCCCGCCCTCCCGAGGATTCCCGTCACGGAGGCATCTCGAAGGGGATATTGATCGCGATCATCGCCGTGGTGGCGCTGATTGCCGTCGGGGGAACCATACTCGGTCTCAGCCTCTTCCGCGGCGGCCCCTCCTCCCCGCCCCTCGCAGAGAACCTCAAGCGGGCCGCGTATTACACTGACAAGGGGGAATACGAGGAGGCACTGAAGATCCTCAACACCCTGAGCATCGATGATCCACGGGTGAAGGCCGCCCTCGACGACGTGCTGGCAAGGAAGAAGGCGGCCGCCGATG
>JBEKVA010000460.1:0-3407 GCA_049514475.1 Spirochaetia bacterium | reverse complement strand
AGGTCGAAAGAGAGCGCCGAATGGGTGGCGTTGCCCAGCGGGTCGAGGAAGCAGGCGACCTCCGAGGGGATGCTCGGGTGCACGTGCCAGGCGTTGGGCGCGGGCAGGGAGAGATACTCGGCAAAGCAGCCGTCGCGGTTCACACCGATGCCCACCGTGTTGGTGCAGAGGTGCCGGCGGCCCGCGCGGCAGCTGCGGCAGACGCCGCACACGATGTGGCCTTCGCCGGACACGCGTTCACCGACATGGTACCCGCTGACGCTCGTGCCCGTCTCCACGATCACCCCCACGAACTCGTGGCCGGTGACCAGCGGCGGCCGCAGGGTGCGCTGCGACCACTCGTCCCAGTTCCAGATGTGCAGGTCGGTCCCGCAGATCGCGGCCTTGGTCACTTTTATCAGAAGGTCGTTGCCGCCAATGACCGGCATCGGGACCTCCCGCATTTCCAGCCCCCTGCCGGGCGCCGCTTTCACAAGGGCTTTCATGAAATGCAATTATAAGGGCGAAGGGACCATTTGCACAGGGAGAGCTATTGGGAGGCGGGACCGGCGGTGTGGCGGCGGCCCTGCAGGCGGGTTCCGCCGCGCAGCGGGAAGCAGTGCCCCTTCTCAGCCTGCAGGGGCGGGCCGCCTCAGCCGCACCATCGCCGAATCGAGGATTCTGCGGATCAGCTCCGTGTAGCTCAGCCCGGCCGGCGGGGCCATTTTGGTGAAATCGCTGTAGCCGGGCTTCAGGCCAGGCAGGGTGTTGATCTCGAGGATCCGCGTGGTGCGCTGAGCATCGGCGCGCAGGTCCACCCGCCAGTAGTCGCGGCAGCCGATGGCACGGCCCGCGCGGACAGCCAGGCGCCCCATCTCTGCCACGTCTTCCGCCGAGAGGGGCGCCGGGCACGCCGTCTTCACCGCGTCACCAGCCTTCGCCTGGTAGGTGAAGGTCTCCTCCCCCTGGAGGAGGATTTCCATGATCGGCAGGACGTGCGGGTGCTCCCCGTCGATGACCCCGATGGTGAACTCGCGGCCCGTCATGAGCTCTTCCACGAGCGCCGGCTGGTCAAAGGCCGCAATGGTCTTTTCCACGGCCGTCTCCAGCTCGTCGCGGGTGTGCGCCACCGAGCGGGCGTCAATGCTGATGCCCTCCCCCTCCGCCGGGGTTTTCACGATCATCGGGTAGCTCATCCTCGCCCGCTCGACGAACCGAGCGGTGTCCTCCGCGTGCTCCACTACGAAGAAGCGCGGGGTCGGCAGGGCGGCGCCCATGAAAATCCTCTTGGAGTGGGGCTTGGAGAGACCGATGAAGTGGCAGGTCGCGTCCCCCCCCGTGAAGGGGATGCCGGCCATCTCCATCAGGGAGGCCACGTGCGCCTGGTCGCGGCGGCGCGCCGGGCCGAAGTAGGTGTTGAACACCAGGTCGGGCCGCGCCGCGCTGATGCGGGGCAGAAGCTCGTCGTCCACGGGGATCCCCATCGTCAGGTGACCGTTTTCCTCCAGCGCGGCCTTCACGGCGCGCACCGTGGCCTCAAGGCGCTCGAGGCTGTGGGTCAGAAGGCCGAGGCCGGCGCCGCCGCCGGCAGGCGCACGTGCCCATTCGTAGGCCCCGACGGCTTCCAGCAGGCCGATTTTCATCTGCTCACCCCTCCAGGTCCGAGCGGCCGTCGGTGCGCCGCTTCTCACGGAGGTTCTGCATGAATCTCGCCGCCGCGTCCCGCGCCATGTCCTTGCACCCCAGGCCGAATGCCAGCGCCAGGCCGAATGCCAGGGCGGCGAAGAGGATCTGCAGCAGCGTGCCGATGAGCATCCTGTTCAGGTCCACCTGTTCCAGCGCGAGGGCCACCACCAGGATGTAGCCGGCGATCTTGACCACGCGCGCCAGGAGGCCGGCGTGGGGAGAGCCTGCCGTGCGGGCCACCGTCATCACGAAGTTGCCGATGAAAGAGACGATGACCAGCCCGATGATCCCGATGAAAAGGCCGGCGAAAAGCCCCGGCACGATGGCCCCCAGCTTCTCGGAGAAGCTCGTCACCACCTTGATGTCGAGGATCCGGGCGATCTGGAACAGGGCTATCAGAAGCACCGTCCAGTAGCCCACGATTCCCACCAGCTCGGAGGGCTGGTGCTTCGCCTGTCCCTTGCGGAGGAACTCGGTGATCCCCATCTTCTCGCTGGCCCTGTTGAAGTGCACGATCGCCAGCAGCCAGGACAAGAGGAGACGGACCAGCCATGCGGCCACCAGCCCGCCGATGAGCACCATGAGCGCCGTAACGCCCGGCGGGAGTGACTTCAGGAACACGTCGATCGCGGAAAAAGCAGCCTGCATCTTCACGCTCCCTTCTGAGCGCCCGAACGGCCCGTCCCGGCAACGAGGTGCCGTATCTGCCTGACGCTGAGGCCCGCCAGGCCGAGGCTTTCGACGGTCCGCCCGATGGCGCGGTAATCGATGCCGTGCAGGGTCGAACCCAGCTGTATGATCATGTCAATGGCCGGCGTGGGCACGCCGAGCATCGACCCCAGGGATGAAAGAGGCACGAGGCTCATCGGCACGTCCTCCGTGATGTAGCGGTGGTCGATGCTCGGCGGCGCCTTGATGCCCCGGTAGCTCCCCGTGTTCTTGATGGCCTCGAAGAGGTCCTTGCCGGGGGAATCGTAGCTGAGGTACAGCCACTCCCGCGCGGAGACGCTGCGCTCCCCCACCGCGGAGGCCACCGCGAGCCGCTCGGCATCGATGCGCTCCAGAAGCTTCGCCACCGACGGGCTGATGCCCTGCAGGTAGTAGTCGAAATCGCCGTTGGTCGCCTCGATCCAGCTCGCGTTCATGATGGTGAGCGCGGGGTGGAAGACGGCGCCGATGTTCTCCAGGCTCGTTGCCAGGACGTTGCTGCCGGCCACGAACTGCGGGAACGGGCCGTTGAGAATGCCCAGCGCCTCGGGGATCCAGAAGGCGGGAAGGGTGGCGAAAGAGACGGCGTTCTTGACGCGGAAGACGAACGCCTCCCAGCGGGAGCTCGCGCGCGAGGCATAGAGAAACGTCTGCGTTTCCGCGACGATCACCGGCGCGCCGACACCCGCGTCGCGGAACACCTTGTGGAACTCCAGGGCCACGCCGGTCCTCCCCGGGTTCAGCACGATGAGCTGGCCGCCGCGCAGGTGCGGGGCCATGGCGGTGGCAAGACCGCGGTGGGCGGTGGAGGGGGTGACGACCATCACCACGTCGACGTCGGCCACCGCTTCTCCCATGTCGGAGGTGGCCGAGACGATCGGGCCGAACCCCGAGATGGCCCCGCTCACCTTGACCCCGCCGTGCCAGCGCACGCCGTTCAGCTTCTCATCGGTGCGATTGTAGAGCTTCACCGTGTGGCCGAGAATGCCGAGGTGCCCCGCCATGGCCAGGCCGCCGTGGCCGGCCCCGATGAC
>JBEKVA010000459.1:0-3409 GCA_049514475.1 Spirochaetia bacterium | reverse complement strand
CTTGCCGGGTCCACCACGGAGAGCCTGCGAAATATCGAGCTCATAAAGAGCCTTGGGCTGGAAACGCAGGAGATCGACAGGCTGAACGACACCAACCAGAGGATCCTCGACCTGGAGCTTGCCAAGGTGAAGACGGTACGGATGCTCATGTTCTTCCAGGGCACCGCCATCAACTTCTTCCGCGCCCTGTTCCTTCTGCAGCTCCTGATCCTGGTCTACATGAAGCTCATCACGCTAGGGGAGTTCTTCAGTCTTTTATTCTATTCGTTTGCCATCTTCTCCCCGCTGGGGGAGATCGGGAACGTGATCACCAAGTATGCAGAGACGCGCGCCAGCCTGGAGAACGTGGAACGCCTCCTCGCGCAGGAAGCCGCCCCGCGCAACCCCGGCGGCGCGGTGCCCGACGGCATCGAGTCACTGGAGTTCTCCTCGGTCACCTACCGCCACCCCGGCGCACGGGAGGCGGCGCTCACCGACGTCAGCTTTGCCGCGCATTCGGGTGAGAGCGTCGCGTTCGTCGGCCCCTCGGGAGCAGGGAAGAGCACCCTGATCAAGCTGCTCCTGGGCCTGTACCAGCCCGACGCGGGGACGATCCTCTTCAACGGGGTGGATGCGCGCGAGGTGAACTACGACCTGCTGCGCACGCGGGTGGGGTTCGTGCCGCAGTCCATTGAGCTTTTCGCGGGCACCATCCGCGACAACCTGAGGTTCGTCCGCCAGGATGCCACCGACGCTGAGTGCATCGCCAGCCTTGAGGCGGCGCAGCTGGCAGGCCTGCTGGAGAGAAGCCGCGAGGGCCTGGACACCCGCATCGGCGAGGGAGGGCTGAAGCTCTCCGGCGGGGAGCGGCAGCGGCTGGCCATAGCGCGGGCCCTGCTGCGGAAGCCCGACCTTCTCATCTTCGACGAGGCAACCAGCTCGCTGGACACGGAAACCGAGAAAGAGATCACCCGCACCATCAACGGCATCATCAGGACGCGGCCGAGCTTCGTGACGCTCCTCATCGCCCATCGGCTCTCCACGGTGGCCAGCGCCGACAGGATCGTCGTTCTGAAAAAGGGCAGGGTCGTGGAGCAGGGCTCGCACCTGGAGCTTTTGCGCAGGAAGGCGCTGTATTACACCCTGTGGAGACAGCAGGGCCTGGAGAGGGACGAGGAGTCCCCCTCGGTGGCGGCGCAGGGAAACTAGGAGGAAAACATGACATCACGAGAGAGGCTGCGAAAGGCCATCCACCACGAGCAGACGGATCGGCCGCCCCTGGACCTGGGGAGCACGCTGGTGACCGGCATCCAGGCCGGCGCCTATGCACGGCTGAAGAAGGCGCTGGGCATCAGCGGCGGCACGGTGCGCGTCTACGATCCCTACCAAATGCTGGCCGAGGTGGAGGAGCCGGTGAAGAAGGCCCTCGGGGTGGACACCTTCGGGATCCAGCTTCCCACGACGATGTTCGGCTACCGCAATGAGAACTGGAAGCCGTTCACCATGTTCGACGGAACGCAGGTGGAGATCTCGGGTCACTTCGAATACGACGTGCTTCCCACCGGCGACATCGTCCAGTATCCCAAGGGGGACCGCTCGGCCCCGCCGTCGGGACGGATGCCCAGCGGGGGGCACTACTTCGACACCATCGTCCGCCAGGAGCCGATCGTCGAAGAGAAGCTGGACCCCCGCGAGTGGGTCGAGCAGACATACTCGCTGTATACCCAGGAAGAGCTCGCATTCATCGAGAAGAGCGCCCGCTCGATGTACGAGGGCTCGGAGTACGGGCTGGTGGGAAACTTCTGGGGCGCCGGCTTCGGGGACATCGCCACGGTGCCCGGCCCGGCGGTCCTCTACCCCAAGGGGATCCGCGACCCCGAGGAGTGGTACGTCTCCACCATCACCCGCAAGGACTACGTGATGGAAATATTTCACCTGCAGCTGGAGCTGCAGATGAAGAACTTGCTCATGTACAAACAGGCCGTGGGAGACCGCATCGACGTGGTGATCATGAGCGGCACCGACTTCGGCTCCCAGAACGGTCCCTTCATAGCGCCGGAGGCTTACCGGGAGCTTTTCAAGCCCGTGCACAAGACCATGAACGACTGGGTGCACGCAAACACGAAGTGGAAGACCTTCTATCATACCTGCGGCTCGATCATCGCCTACCTTGATGACTTCGCGGAGGCGGGCATCGACATCCTGAACCCCGTGCAGATCTCGGCGGCCGGCATGTCACCCGAGGAGCTGAAGGGGAAACACGGCAAGAAGTTCGTCTTCTGGGGCGGCGCGGTAGACGCGCAGCACACCCTTGCCTTCGGCACCCCCGCGCAGGTGCGCACAGAGACCCTGCATAATCGTAGCATCTTCTCGAAGGGCGGCGGGTACGTGTTCAACAACGCCCACAACATCCAGGCGAGTGTCTCCACGGAGAATATGCTTGCCATGCTGCAGAGCGCGAAAGGCTGAGGGGGACCGCGATGGGCAACGCATACTCGGAGCAGAATACAGCCTGGCGGCAGAAGCTTGCCGCGGTCGTGCAGAGGCTGAGCGACAAGGACATGGGGCGAACGACGGGCACCTCGGGATGGACGGTTGCCGGCGTCCTGGGGCACCTCGCATTCTATGACCAGCGGGCGCTCACCCTGCTGAACAAATGGGAAAAAGACGGCATCACCCCCACGTCCATCGATATCAACGTGGTCAACGATGCCATGCGGCCCCTGTTGAACGCGGTCTCACCCCGCGCCGCCGCGCGGCTTATCGTTGAAGCCGCCACGGCCATAGACGCGGCGATAGAAGGATTGGACGCGTCCTTTCTGAAGAAGATCGAATCCGATGGCACGGCCCTCAAGCTGAACCGCGCCACTCACCGCGAGCATCACCTGGCGCAGATCGAGCGGGTGCTCTCAGCGTCCTGAGGGAAAGGCTTCGTTCGCGCGGGAGACGCAGGCGCGCCCCCGCGCGAGAGCCGCTCAGTGCACCAGGGAAAAACCGATATTGGCCCCCAGCCCCTTGTTGACCACGTAGCCGAGCTGGATGTTCAGAAATCCGAGGGGCTCCAGCATCCGTGCGTTGGCCAGGGGGCCCGCGTCCACCGCGTCGAACCCGATGTCCTTCGCGAGCTGGATGACCGCCCCCTTTGCCGCGGCGTCGTCACCGGCCACTGGCAGGAAAAGCGCCGTCCCCTTCACCTTGCCCGTGCTCATGTTCTGGGCAAAGACCGTGTTGAATGCCTTCATCACCTTCGCGCGCGGCAGCTTCTTCTGCAGCTGCTCGGCCCCGCTGGTGGTGAACCCGACCGCCATGCCCCCTTCCTTGCCGAGCACGTTCGTCACGTCCACGACAGGCTTGCCGTCCGCCGCGGAGCCGATCTCCGCCGTCACCGCGTCCAGCCCGACGTAGGGGACGGCAAGGACCACAACGTCCG
>JBEKVA010000458.1:0-3457 GCA_049514475.1 Spirochaetia bacterium | reverse complement strand
CGAATGTCTAGACGCTACGCAAGTACCTACGAAGCAATGAATTACCGGAGAGTTCTCATGGGCATCCACAATTGCGGGCTTTCCGACGATCTGCGAAAAAAAGCTCAGCGGGAACTACTGCGTGCGGCGAGGTGCCACCGTTCTTGACACGTGGGGAAGGGGCCGATTAACTACCGACATGGACGCCGCTGAGCTCCTCATGACAGCCCGGATGGCCCGCCTCAGGCTCTCCCCGGTGGAGTTGGAGCGGTTGAGCCGCGCCGTGGAGCAGATGCTGGCGCATTTCTCCCACATGAGGGAGATCGACGTGGAAGGCCTCGCGCCGACCACCCACGCCCTGTTGCGCGAGAACAGGACCCGCGAGGACGTGGAGAGCCCCCAGACTTCCCCCGACGCGCTCATCGGGAACGCACCCGAGCGCGAGGACCGCTTCATCGTCATCCCGAACGTACTCTGAGTAACGCAACGCCCCGACAGGAAGGCAAAGTGGCAATGGACTGGCACGGCACAGCGACTGACTCGGGGCGCAGAGAGAGGTGGAAGAGCTTCGCCGATGAGCGCCAGGCCGAGCTCGGCTGCTTTCTCCAGCTCGACCCTGCCCTTGGCGCCGCGGATGCCGCCCCGGAAGGTCCCCTCGCCGGCATTCCCTTCGCTGTCAAGGATAATATCGCCGTCCGCGGCTTTCACCTGACCTGCGGCTCGCGGATGCTCCGCGATTTCATCACCCCGTACACGGCTACCGCGGTCGAGCGGCTGCAGAAGGCCGGCGCGGTGGTCGTGGGAAAGACCAATCTCGACGAGTTCGGCATGGGCTCTTCGACCGAGAACTCTGCGCTCATGGAGACGCGTAACCCCTGGGCATTGTCGAGGGTGCCGGGAGGATCAAGTGGCGGTTCGGCGGTGGCGGTGGCCGCCGGCATCGTCCCCTTTGCCCTGGGAAGCGATACCGGAGGCTCGGTGCGCCAGCCGGCTTCCTTCTGCGGCGTCTACGGCCTGAAGCCGACGTGGGGCTCGGTGTCCCGCTACGGCCTGGTGGCCTACGCCTCCTCCCTGGAGGTGATCGGCGTCATGGCAAAGACCGTCGAGATGACGGAGACGGCGTTTGCGATCATGCGCGGTCAGGACCCGCTGGATCATTCCTCACTCCCGTGGCGTCCGCCTTCCGAGAAAACCGGCCCCTTGCGCATCGGTGTCCCGAAGGAAGGCGCCGAGGTGGCCCTGCATCCTGACGTGAAGAAGGCATACGAGAAGACCCGCAGGCGGTTGAAGGACCTGGGGCACACCGTGGTGGAAGTCTCCTTCCCCACGCTGGACCACGTCGTCTCAAGTTACTACGTCATCGCCACGGCGGAGGCCAGCGCGAACCTGGCGCGATTCGACGGGGTGCGCTACGGCCACCGCGCCGCCGGTGCCGACAATCCCGAGGCCATGTCCGTTGCCTCCCGCACCGAGGGCTTCGGGGACGAGGTGAAGCTGCGCATCCTGCTGGGCACCTACGTGCTGCGGTCCGGCTTCCAGGACGAGTACTACCTGCGCGCCCAGAAGATCCGCACGGCAATCCGCATGGATTTCGAGAAGGCATTCGGGAGCGTCGACCTGGTTCTCATGCCCGTCTATCCCGTGCCGCCTTTCGTGCGGGGCAGCGCCGAGGCTGATCCTTTCTCCCAGAAGCTCGCCGACATCTTCACCTGCGCGGCCAACCTTGCCGGCCTGCCGGCCCTTTCGTTTCCCGCGGGCGTGGAGAACGGTCTTCCCATCGGCATGCAGTTCCTGGCCCCCGCGTTCTCCGAGGGACTGCTGTTCTCCGCCTGCCGACAGCTGGAGAAGGATTTCCCTTCGCCCTCAGCGCCGGGGTATCCGGCGAAGGGGTTCTGAGATGTATTCTTCTTTCCTGGGACTCGAAGTCCACACCCAGCTCCTGACGAAGACGAAGGTGTTCTGCGGATGCCGCGCGGCCTTCGGCGATGAGCCGAACACCAACGTATGTCCTGTCTGCATGGGCTACCCCGGGGTCCTGCCCACGCTCAACGAATCAGCCATGCACATGGGCTACCTGGTGGCCCGGGCGCTGCACTGCACCCTCTCCCCCTCCTGCCTTTTCGAACGGAAGAACTACTTCTATCCCGATCTTCCGAAGAACTACCAGATCTCCCAGTTCCGCTCGCCATTGGGCACCGAGGGATGGGTGGAGATCGAGCTGCGAAAGCGCAAGAAGCGCGTGCGCATCCGCGAGGTGCACCTGGAGGAGGATGCCGGCAAGATGATCCATGCCGGCGACATAACCCTGCTGGACTTCAACCGTACCGGCACTCCCCTGCTGGAGATCGTCACGCAGCCCGATCTCGAGGTGGGAGAAGAGGCCGAGGTCTTTCTGCAGCAGCTGCGCCGTCTTGTGCGCTACCTCGGGGTCTGCGACGGCAACATGGAGGAAGGCTCCCTGCGCTGCGATGCGAATGTCTCGGTGAACGTCGAGGGCCGCGGCCTGGGAAGCAAGGTGGAGGTGAAGAACCTCAACTCGTTCAAGTTCGTACGCAAGGCCATCACCTTTGAGATCGCCCGCCAGACGGAGATCCTGGAGCGCGGGGGCAGCGTGACATCGGAGACGCGCCTGTGGAACGAGAACAGGGACGTCACCGAGAGCATGCGCACCAAGGAGAGCTCCTCCGACTATCGCTATTTTCCCGAGCCTGACCTGCCCCCGTTCGCCCCGGATGCGGCATTCCTGGCAAAGGTCGAGCAGTCCCTCGTCGAGCTGCCAGAGGCGCGCAGGCTCAGGTTCATCGATGAGTTCGGCCTCTCGGAGGACCAGGCCGACTTCCTCTGCGACGAGAAGCCGACGGCCGATTTCTTCGAAGAGACCGTCCGCCTCGGGGCAGAGCCGAAGAGCGCGGCGCTGTGGCTGGCCTCCGACGTGAAGAAGCACCTCAACCGCAGCGACGTGCCGCTCTCCCGCGGCCCGCTCACCCCGAAGCGGTTCGCAGAGATGCTCACGCTCCTGGCGCAGAAGCGCATCCACGGGAAGATCGCGAAGTCGGTGCTGGAGATGGTCTTTGCCGAGAACAAGGACCCGCTGGCCATCATCCGTGAGAAGGGCTGGGAGCAGATCACGGATACGGCCGAGCTCTCCGGCTACGTCGAGAAGGTCATGGCGGCCAACGCCCCCGCGGTGGCATCCATCAGGGCGGGTGACAACAAGCCCACCACCTACCTGATCGGGGAGATCATGCGCGCCACCTCCGGCCGCGCCGACCCCGCCCTCCTGCAGGCGCTGGTGAAGCAGAAGCTGGCCGTTTCGGTCATCCAGATCCTCTCACTCGGCGGGGCCATTGTGGCCCGCGAATCGGATCAGGGCGACGTGGTGGCGGGAGACCCTACCGAGATCGTGCGCCTGCTGGAAGCCGAGGGCAGTCTGGGGAACACCATTGCCTTCGAAGAGGGAGAGGTGGGGCGGATCCTG
>JBEKVA010000457.1:0-3461 GCA_049514475.1 Spirochaetia bacterium | reverse complement strand
TACCTGCTGGACGAGCAGAAGATTCTCTTCTTCTTCACCGCGGAAAGCCGCGTCGACTTCCGCGAGCTGGTGAAGGACCTCGTGTCGGTGTTCAAGATGCGCATCGAGCTGCGGCAGATCGGCGTGCGCGACGAGGCGCGCGTGGTGGGCGGGGTCGGCATCTGCGGACGGGCCCTGTGCTGCAACTCCATCACCGACAAGCTGCGGCCCGTGTCCATCAAGATGGCCAAGGAGCAGAACCTCACCCTGAACTCGATGAAGATCTCTGGTCCCTGCGGCAGGCTCCTCTGCTGCCTTTCCTACGAGTTCGACGTCTACCGGGAGGCGCGCCAGGCGCTGCCCACCATGGGAACGCGCGTGCAGTTCGAGGGGGAGGAGTTCAAGGTCACCGAGATGAACGTCCTTGCCCGCCGGGTCCGCTTCCAGAGCGTGAGCGGCCGCATCATCGATGTCGGTTTCGAGTCCCTGACGCGCAACGCGAAAACCCAGGCCTGGGAGCTGCATGTGCGCACCGGCACGGCGGGAGCCGGCCCGCAGCACGAATAAGCCGCGGGCGCCGTTACTTCAGCAGGACATCGAGCTTCGCCAGCATCCTGTTCACCTGGTCGTGCGTGAGGGCGAATGCGCACGCGCCGTTTACGAATATCGCGTAGAAGTCCTGGTTGTACGGCGCGAAACCCACGGTGACCGTTTTCGCCAGCCCCCTGTTCAGCGTGTAGAGCACCGTGACCTCGGGGCGGTCAGGGACTGCGTGCGTCACCTCTCCCTCGATCAGCAGGCCGATGACCGCCTGGTAGAAGTCCCTGAAGGTCCCCTCGGGAAGGCTCTTCCCGTCCACCGCATACGCTGAGACGGGAACGTCGGGATCGCCCGCCTTTTCGGCCTTCTTTGTCGATCGCGCGATAGACAGCACGTGCGTGTGTCCCGCGGCCGTTATGGCAATGCTGTCCACGTCTTCGATGTTCGGGATGAAGGCGAACCTGTCGGCCACATCCATCGCCTTCGTATCCAGGAAGCCAAGGCTCGAGGTATCGGTGGAGTAGACATTCGGCCGTCCCCTGATCATGAAATAGGTCTGCGATGAATCCTTTGCCGCGCCGAAGAGGAAATCCACCATCGCGGTCTTGTCCTTCAGGATCAGCTCGGCCCGGGGCTGCGCAAGACCGTATTTCGAAAGATCCGCGGGATGGTCGTCGACAAAGGAGGAAATTGTGATGGCCTGCGCCGCCTTGACCAGCTGATCCTGTTTCTGCGGGTCCACCCCGTGCAGGTACGGGTAGGGCCGGGTGAGCACGTAACGGCCCATTCCCAGCTGGAAGCTCTTCGACTCCGCCGGGGTCTTGTCCCGCGCCTCGATGACCTTCCCATCGTGACCTACCAGCTTCAGGTACGTGATCTCATCGTAGTTGAGCGCGGGCGTGACGGCCTTGCTGCGCAGGTCATTCGTGGTCCAGTGCAGGCGTTCTCCGTTGGCCGTGAAGACCGTGTACACACCGGGGTTCCCTTTCACCTGCATATAATAGCTGCCGCCGCCGGGCGTCTTGTCGCCGAGGAGCAGGGTGTGGGTCGACCCGTCGCTGAAAGTCCCCGTTCCCTCCGCCCTCGGCGGCTGCAGGCCGAACTGCCCCAGGTCGGTCGGCTTCTCATCCACCAGGCTCTCCGCGGTCAGAGAGGCGAACATGCCCGCCAGGCTGTCCACGGCGTCCGGGTCGAGGGTGACCCCCTCGGGGGCCGGAGGCTCCAGGGTCCATCCGGTGCCCTTTTTCACGAGTGTCGTGGTGCCTTCCGGCCTTTCGGAAAGCACTACCGTGACGAGCTTTTCCTTGTCTCCCGTCGCGAGGGCGAGGTTTTCCGCCGGGCTCGCGGCGGCCGGCTTCGGCCTGCTCAGCCAGAAATAGCCGCCGATCGCGACCCCCAGGACCACGAGAACCGCAAGAAGCGTCCAGGCGCGCCTGCTCATAGGTGCCGTCTCCTCACCCATACGACGAATCCCGCTCCGAGCACGAGGAGGGGTATGAGGATGACCACGAGGGCCGAGTAGAGCATGGCCTGCAGCTGGTTGATGCTGAGCCGCATCAGCAGCAGGCTCTTGGGCCGCACGGTGACGGTCTGCGTCTGGCCCCTGAGCCAGCCGAGGCTGTTCATGAAGAAGTCGCCGTTTCCCGGGACCTGCGAGGTGAGGGTCTGGCCGAGGAACTGGATGTCACCGCTCACGATCAGCTTCGCGTCCTTGCGCGAAGGATCGGGGGCGGCATCCGTGATGGCCACGGCAAGGGTGAAGGGGCCGTTCACGTCGCCGGGACCCCGTACCAGTGTCTTCGCGCTCTGGATGTCCCGTATGCCATAGGACTTCGCCGAGGAGGTGAGAAGAGGTTCGATCTTCAGGCTCTTCTTCTTCAGCTCCATGATCTGCACGCTCTGCGCGGCGGGCATCACCACGTCGTAGTTGTTCTTGCGCAGCGGCGCCAGGATGTCGTGGCTCTCCTGGGAGGGGATCACGTAGAGCGGGTTCTGCGCGGCAACCTTGCTCAGGTCTGCCTCCACCACCACCACGTTCTGCACCTGTACCCCGTAGCTCTGCAGGAGCGACTCGAGGGTGGGCATGGGGGCCTGTTTCGTGATGATGTTCATGAGTATCGCGGCGCGGCCGCCCTGCTCGAGCCACGAGCGGATCTTCTCCACATCCTGCACGGGCAGGTCGCTTTTGGGCGCCAGGATGAGAAGGACGTCGGTGTCGGCGGGCACGGCCTTCTCACTGAGCAGGGAGAGGTTCTTCACGGCATAGTTTTCGTTGCTCACCGCGGTGCTCAGCCCAAGGCTGTCCAGGGTCAGCTCGCCATGGCCCTGGAGAACCGCCAGCGTGACGTTCTTGTCAGCCGTCACGAAGAGCAGCGCCGAGGTCACCCTCTGCTCCACCGACAGTGAGGTGAGCTGGGGCTGCTGGTTCGGGTTGGAGGTGTCGTAATTGTACATGTCGTACAGGCCGATGGTCTTGAACTTCTTCCCATCGACAACCACCAGGGATCCAGGGCCGATGCCCTGGCCGCTGGGATCGTACTGCCGCACCCAGCCCGGGTTCCTGTCCGGATCCATGGTCTGGAGCTTGATGCGCCGGCTGCGCGCGGCGTATTTGGCGAGGATCTCCTTTATCGTCGGGTCCTCGCTGCCGGCGCGGGCAACCGTGAAGATCGACACGTCGGAGCTCAGCTTGTCGAGCAGCGCGTAGGTCTCCTCGGAGAGGGAGTAGATGCGGTTCTGCGTCAGGTCCAGCTTGCCCGGAATCTTCCCCACCAGGACGTTGATGACCACCAGGACCGCCAGTACCACGAGGATCAGCAGGGCTGAATAGCCGCCGAAGCGGAGCTTGCGGCCTTTCAGCGAATCGAAAAGAATGTTCTTTTTCACGTTCCGCCTCCCCTATGCCCAGCGCCGTTTTTCGATCATGCGGGTCGCCAGGAAGA
>JBEKVA010000456.1:0-3469 GCA_049514475.1 Spirochaetia bacterium | reverse complement strand
GGTGGTGGGCATCCCGCGGGTGCTCAATCTCTACGAGGACTACCCCTTCTGGTTCACACTCTTCACGCGCATGGGGTTCTCTGTGCGTCTCTCCCCGCGCTCCAGCCGCGCCGTCTATGAGGCGGGCATCGAGACCATTCCCTCCGAATCGGTGTGCTACCCGGGCAAGCTGGTGCACGGCCACATCGCGCGCCTTCTGAAAGAAGGAGTGCCATTCATCTTCTACCCCTGCGTGCCGCACAGCCGCAGGGAGGACCCGCAGGCGCGCAACCACTTCAACTGCCCCATCGTCGCCTCCTACCCCGAGGTGGTGCTGAACAACATCGACGGCATGCGTCACGGCAGCGTGCGCTACGCCAACCCCTTCCTCCCGCTGCACGACCCGCGGCGGCTGGCCGCGCGTCTCACGGAGGAGCTCGCCTGGGCGGGGGTCAGCCGCGCGGAGGTCACCGCTGCCGTCGAGGCGGCGGGCGCCGAGCAGCGGCGTTTCAAGGCCGAGGTGCGCGCGCAGGGCGAGAAGGCGCTCCAGGAAATCCACAGGCGCGGTTTGCGCGGGCTCGTGCTGGCCGGACGCCCTTACCACCTTGACCCCGAGATCAATCACGGGGTTGCCGAGCTTGCCCTCTCCCTCGGGATGGCGGTCCTGACCGAGGACTCCGTGGCCCACCTGGGGAAGATCCGCCGGCCGCTGCGCGTCGTGGACCAGTGGGTGTACCACACCCGCCTGTACGCGGCGGCCAGCTTCGTTGCCGGCCGCGACGAGCTTGCCCTCGTGCAGCTGAACTCCTTCGGCTGCGGCCTGGATGCCGTGAGCACCGACCAGGTGCAGGAGATCCTGGAGGGAGCCGGGAAGATTTTCACCGTCATCAAGATCGACGAGCAGTCGAACCTCGGCGCCGTGCGCATCCGCCTGCGCTCGCTGAAAGCGGCGCTGGAGGCGCGCGAGCTGCACGGATACACGGCGCACGCGGTGAGGCACCCGGCCGCGGCCGAGCGCCCGGTGTTCACCCGCGCGATGCGCGAGAGCTACACGATCCTGGCGCCCCAGATGTCCCCGCTGCACTTCCGGCTGCTGGAAAACGCCTTCCGCCTCTCCGGGTATCGCATGGAGATCCTGCCCGAGGTTGATCGGGAGGCGGTGAACGTGGGCCTCACCTTTGTCAACAACGACGCCTGCTTCCCGTCCATCGTCGTGGTCGGGCAGATGATGGCGGCGCTGCGCTCGGGCCGCTACGACCTGGACCGTACCGCGCTCATGATCACCCAGACCGGCGGCGGCTGCCGGGCCACCAACTACATCGCATTCCTGCGCAAGGCCCTGGCGGACGCCGGCATGGGAAGCGTGCCGGTGATCTCCCTGAACGCGCTGGGCCTGGAAAGGCATCCCGGCTTCAGCCTCTCCCTTCCCCTGGTGAAACGCGCCCTGATGGCGATGGTCTACGGCGACCTTCTCATGCGCATGCTCTACCGCGTGAGGCCCTACGAGGAACATTCCGGGGAGGCGCAGCGGCTGTGCGAGCTGTGGATAGATCGCTGCCGGACGGCAATCACGCGGCCGGGGTTCTTCCGCTACGGCCGCACCATTCGGGCCATGGTGAGGGACTTCGACACGCTCCCGATTCACGCGGGACACAAGCCGCGCGTGGGCGTCGTGGGAGAAATACTGGTGAAGTTCCACCCCACGGCGAACAATCGCATCGTGGAGATGATCGAGGCCGAGGGCGCGGAGGCGGTGGTCCCCGACCTCACCGACTTCCTCCTCTATGCAAGCTTCGGCAACCAGTTCCGATTCAGGAATCTTGCCGGCAGCCTCCGGGGTGCCCTGCTCTCCCGCGCGGCCATCGGCGCCATCGAGCTTTTCCGCGTGGCGCAGAAACGCGCTCTCTCTCACTCGAAGCGCTTCCACGCGCCCCTGTCGGTCTACCGGCTGGCACGCGGCGTCGACGGCATTGTCCAGCTGGGAAACGTGACCGGCGAGGGATGGTTCCTGACGGCGGAAATGGTGGAGCTGATCAGGGACGGGGTGAAGGCGATTGCCTGCATACAGCCATTTGCCTGTCTGCCCAATCACGTAACGGGGAAGGGCATGATCCGGGAGCTGCGCCGGCGGCACCCCGAGGCTACCGTTGCGGCCATCGATTATGACCCTGGCGCCAGCGAGGTGAACCAGGTCAACAGGCTGAAGCTCCTGATCGCATCCGCAAAAGAGGCCCACCAGGGAGCTCCCCTGGGTGGAACACCTGT
Organism: Spirochaetia bacterium; assembly: GCA_049514475.1. Lineage (GTDB taxonomy): Bacteria > Spirochaetota > Spirochaetia > SZUA-6 > Fen-1364 > Fen-1364. The sequence goes on along the minus strand of JBEKVA010000456.1, from coordinate 1,225 downwards.
TCCATCGAGAGCGGCGGCCGGCTCCGCCCGCTGAAATTCCGCCCTCTTTTCGACTATTTCCGCTGAAAATCGCCGGATACTGCCCGGTTCCAGTTGGCATGGATCGTGCATCACATGGAGCAGATGGACGCCAGGGAATTCCAATCGATCGTTGAAGATGCCGCCGCTGCCACAGCCGTGGTGCGGGGCGGCCGCATCATCTACGCCAACAACGTGTTCAAGCGGATGTTCGGGGGCGCTGCCGGGCAGTCGTTCATCGGGCAGTCCGCGGGCGCCTTGTTCGACCCCGAGGAGTGGAGCTCCATCGGGCCGCAGTTGGAGGAGACCGGGAGCGCCGGATCGCTGCCCGTGGCGCTCGAGTCGACCGCGGTGCGCGCCGGAGGGACCCGGTTCCCGGTGATCGTGGCAAGCTCCCGCGTGAGCCTTTCCGAAGGCCCGGCCACGACCATCGTCCTCACCGACATCAGCAGGCGCAAGCAGGTCGAGGAGCGCCTGGCCCACCAGGCGGGCCTCGTCGACGACGCCATCGACCCGATCATCGTCAGGGACATGGATGACCGCCTGCTCTGCTGGAACAGGGCGGCAGAGCTGATGTTTGGCTGGTCCTACGATGAGGCGAAGAGCATTCCCATGCAGGACTTCGTCGTGCCCGAGGACTGGGAGCGTCTCCACGAGGCGCGCACGGCCCTCCTGGCGGACGGGCACTGGGAGGGCGAGCTCTCCTTCTTCGCGCGCGATCGCCATCGACTCATCGCGCAGATCCGCATGGCCCTCATGCGTAACGCGTCCGGTACACCGGTCTCCCGGATGGTGAGCGCCCGAGACATCACCGCGCAACGCGCCGTGGAGGCCCAGTTCCTCCGCGCCCAGCGCATGGAGAGCATCGGCACGCTGGCAGGGGGCATCGCCCACGACCTGAACAACGTGCTCGCCCCGATCCTCATGGGGGTGGAGTCGGTCAGCCTGTTGCATACCGATGAGCAGACGCGCGCGACCCTGGACATCATCCGCAGCAGTGCCCAGCGCGGGGCGGGCATCGTGCGGCAGGTGCTGGGCTTCGCGCGCGGCCTGGGAGAGAAGAAGGGGGAGATCCTGGCCTGGCACATCCTGCGGGAAATCGAGCAGATCCTCACGCGCACCTTTCCCAAGTCGATCGAGATCACCACCCGCATCCCCCGGGACCTCTGGACGATCCTCGGGGACAGCACCCATCTGCACCAGGTCC
>JBEKVA010000455.1:0-3469 GCA_049514475.1 Spirochaetia bacterium | reverse complement strand
GACCTTCTTCAGCTGGTTGCGCGTCGTCAGTATGGCGCGCGCCTCTGAATGGTTGAGGCGGAACGGAATCTCCTCCTCCAGGAGCTTTATAGAGAGGGGGACGGATACGCAGCCTGCCATGAGGAGCCCGAACTCCCCGATGATCCACGCGGGGCTGCCCTCGGCCAGGATCGCCAGGGCCTCACCCTTCTTCGCGCCGCTGCCCAGCAGCCACACGGCAAACTCTCGCGCCTTCTGCCGTGCCTCGCTGAAGGAAACAGGGATCCACCCCTCGTCTCCCTTGCGCAGGGCATAAGGAGCGGTGTCCCACTTCTGGGCGGCCTCATCGAGCATCCGAAGCACTGTCTTTTTCATGGTGCCAACGATACCACGCGGGTCCCGGGCAGTAAAGCAAAAAGACTTGCCGGGCCCGCGGAGGCCATGCTTCAATCATGGGATGGCGATACTGCTGGCGGGTCTCTCGGCACTCATGTACGGCGGGGCTGACTTCTGCGGCGGGCTGGCAACCCGCAGGAGCACCGTCCTGCCGGTGCTGGTGTTCTCCCAGCTCGTCGGCCTGCTCATCGCCGTCGGCGGGGCGTTTGCCCTGCGCCAGCCGCTGCCTTCGCCGGGCGACCTCGCTTGGGGGGCCGCGGCCGGCCTCTGCGGTACCGCCGGTCTCGCGGCCCTGTACACGGCGATTGCCACGACGCCCGTTGCCGTTGCCTCCCCGATAGCGGCGGTCACCGGGGCCGCCATCCCCGTGCTCCTGGGGGTTTCCGGGGGCGAGCGGCCCGACACGCTGGCGTGGGTGGGGATCGCGCTCGCCTTTCCCGCCATCCTTCTTCTCACGATGAGCCCCTCGGGAAAGGGAAAGGACCCGGCGCCGGCCCGGCGCGCCGCCGTTCTCGGCCTGGCGGCAGGGGTGGGCTTCGGCCTGTTCTTTTTCGCGATCTCGCGCACGGCCCACGCCTCGGGGCTGTGGCCGCTTGCCTCGGCGCGCGTGGCAACCATCACCATCACGGTGGTGTACGCTCTCGCGCGCTCCCGCCCCCTTCTCCCCCGGGGCGGCGACTGGGCGGTGCTCCTGCTCTCCGGCGCGCTGGATATGGGGGCGAACATCGCGTTCCTGCTGGCAAGCCGGCTCGGGATGCTCAGCATTGCGGCGGTCGTGGCGGCCCTCTACCCGGGGCCCACGGTCTTCCTGGCCTGTATTGTATTTCGCGAAAGGCTGACAGTGCCCCGCGTTGCGGGGCTGGCGCTGGCGTTGGCGGGGGTGGCCCTCATCTCGGTGTGAGGAGCGGACCGGCGATCGCCGACCCAGGCTATCGGGGCCGGTCGAGATACTTCTTGATGGCCTCGTCGTCGATGTAGCCAAGCTCTATGGCGATCTCTCCGAACATTCTGGCATCTCCACTTTTTTGAAGGCGCAGCACTTCGCCCACCTGCTCGTTTGTCATGGCCTTGATCTGCACGAGGAACTCACCGATTTTTGTCTCCACGCCGGCCTCCCACGCTAGGATAGAATGTTTCGCCGATGGTGCATAGGGGCGGGCGGTGGAGCGGCCGCGGGGCGGTGTAACGCCCGCCCTGGAGACGAAGACGCCCCCGGGGCGCGACGGTCCCGGGGGCGCTTATCGAACTTCGCCCTGTAGCGAAGAGGAAGCCTATCTCAGGAGCTGCAGCACCGACTGCGGCTTGGTGTTGGCCTGCGCCAGCATGGCCGTGGCTGACTGGACCAGGATGGCGTTCTTGGTGTAGTCCACCATCTCGGAGGCCATGTCCGCGTCCCTGATCCGCGACTCGGCCGCCTGCAGGTTCTCAGACCCGATATCCAGGCCCTTCACTGCGTACTCGAGCCTGTTCTGGTAGGCCCCGAGGTCCGCCCGCTGCTTGTTGATGCTCCGCAGCGCCGCGTCCAGCATCCCGATCGACCTGTTGGCCCCGTCGGGAGTGGAGAGGGAGATGATCTGCTTGCTGCCGACGTTGCGCACGCCCAACGCCTCTGCGGTCATCGTGCCGATGAACACCCGGGTGCGCTGGTCCATGTTGGCCCCGATGTGCAGCCACATGGAGGCGGTCACCACGTTCTGTCCGCTGCTGCGGGCAAAGCGGCCGGTGAGCATGTTCATGCCGTTGAACTGCGCGTGAGAGGCGATGCGGTCCACCTCGTTGACCAGGGCGGAGACCTCCACCTGGATCTGCATCCTGTCCTCGTCGGTGTAGATGCCGTTGGAGGACTGGACGGAGAGCTCGCGGAGCCTCTGCATGATGTCCTGGCTTTCCTGCAGGTAGCCCTCCGTGGTCTGGATGAAGGAGATGCCGTTGGCGGCGTTCGTGCTGGCCTGGCGCAGCCCGCGGATCTGCGAGCGCATCTTCTCGGAAACAGCGAGCCCCGAAGCATCGTCGCCCGCACGGGTGATCCGACTCCCCGAGGAGAGCTTCTCCATGCTCTTGGTCAGCGAGATGTCGTTCAGGCCCAGTTGCCTGTTGGCGAAGATCGCGCTCATGTTGTGATTGATGATCATAGAGTCCTCCCTGATAACAGCGTCTGGCCTCGGGCGTCCTTGCCCGGGGCTTGATTGTAGTCGTGCCTCCTGCACGACAGCACTTATTTCCGTGCCACCGGCACGGGAGATGAGAGCGCCGCGGGGATCCGGCGGTCAGCCTTCCGTTTTGCCGATTTCTCTTCATCGGCCTTCCAGGGGTGCCGATATACAGAGTGACGGAAAAAGGAAGGAAGCCCCCCCGCGATCGACCGGGGCTACCCTCAGTCCTTATTTCGACAGGGGGGAGTTTAAAGATGAGCGGTTTATTTCAGGAATTTTCAGAAATATTTTTGACGTAGCGCGCGGCCACCGGGTCCGCCGGATCGATCTCCAGGACCGTTCGGAAGAACCCCAGGGCCTCGTCGGGCTTGCCCGCCTTCAGGGAAACGATCCCGAGATTTGAAATGACCTTTGTGTTCTCAGGCTCCAGGGCGAGAGCCTGGCGGAGGCGCTTTTCGCTTTCCGCGAGCTCTCCCAGCTCCATGAGGCAGATAGCCAGCTCGTTGAGGAGGTCCGCGTGTGGGGACCCGATCTCCAGCGCCTTCAGGAAGGCATCCCTGCCCTCCGCGTAGCGCGCCAGGCGCCGGTTCCCCCAGCCAAGCAGGAACCACGCGTTGGGAACGTTCGGCCGTGAGGCGAGGAACTTTCCGATCAGCGCGACGCCTTCCTCTTCCTTGCTCATGCGGATCTTGTCGAACGCCTGCTGGAAGAGGCCGTCCATGAGACCCTGCTCGTCGATCTCCTTCATGATCCGCTTTGCCTCGCGGACCCGCTGAGCGTCATCGCCTGTTTTCGTGTATACCGACAGGTGCTCGCGGGCTTTCTCGAAGGAGCGCAGGTGCAGGTAGAAATAGGCCATGTTGTAGTGGATGGCCGGCTCGGTGGGATCCGCCGCCAGGGCGGCCTTGTAGGCCTCGAAGGCCAGCCCCTGGTATTCCTCT
>JBEKVA010000454.1:0-3480 GCA_049514475.1 Spirochaetia bacterium | reverse complement strand
ACGATGATCTCCGAGGTGGAGACGGCGGTGTCGCTGCCGATGGTGGCGAAGGAGTCCTGCACCTCGGGCAGGGTGAGCAGGTAGCGCTCCACGATTTTCGCCTTCTCGTCGGTCTGGTGGAAGCCGGCCCCCGGCCCCAGGTTGATGTCCACCACCAGCTTGCTCTGGTCGATGGAGGGCATGAACTCCGTCTCGATCACTTTCAGCGGGATGAGCGCCAGGCTGGCAGCAACGAGGACCGTGATGCCGCCCAGCACGAGGCCCCGGTGGTCCAGGCACCAGTCGAGGAATCTCACGTAGCCGCCCTTGATGGTGCGTTCGAAGAAGCCCCCGAACCCGCGCGCGGGCGGGGCAGAGGCGGCTTCTGCACGCCCGGCAGCAGCTTCCCCCTTCGCCGCTGCCGCGCGGCGCGCGCGCCGGCTCACCAGCATGCGGGAGGCCATCATCGGTGTGACGGTGAAGGAGACAAGGAGGGAGAGCAGCGTGGCGCAGACCACGGTCAGCCCGAATTGGCGGAAGAACTGGCCGACGATGTCGGTGAGGAACGCGATGGGCGCGAAAACCACAACGTCGCAGAGGGTGATGGCGATTGCCGCCAGCCCTATCTCCCGCCGGCCGCGCACGGCAGCCGTCATGGGGTCCTCGCCGAGGTGGATGTGACGGTCCACGTTTTCCAGGATCACGATGGAGTCATCCACCAGGATGCCGATGCACAGCCCCAGGCCCATGAGGGAGACCACGTTGAGGGTGAAGTGCATGGCCCACATGGCGAAGAACGTTCCCACCAGGGAGATCGGGATGGCGATGAGCACGATCAGCGACGATCGCCATCGGCGCAGGAAGAGGAACAGGACCAGCGAGGTGGTGATGATGCTCTCCACGAGATTCAGCCGGGTCTCATCGAGTGAGGAATTGATGAAGGTGGTGGCATCGCTTGCCACCGTGAGGGAGGTGCCGGGGAGAAGGGTCGGCTGCAGCGCGGTCAGCTCCCCCTTGACCCGCTCCGCCGTTGCAACGACGTTCGCGTCACTCTGCTTGCGCACGAAGATGCCGATGGACGGCTTCCCGCTCATGCGCACCAGCTTCGTCGGCTCCGGGTAGTCGAGGGTGACCTCGGCGATCTCAGAGAGGGGCACGCTGCCGCCGCCCGCGGTGGGCAGGCGCAGGTTCCTGATATCGTCGATGCCGGAGAGCTCGCCCACCAGGCGCACGGTGAGGTTGCGGGCGTGCTGCTCGATCTCCCCGGCGGGAATGTTCATGTTGTCGGCCCGCAGCTTTCCCAACAGGGTGGTCGCGCTGACCCCGTAGTATTCCATTGCCGCCTTGTCCACGGTGACCAGGAGCTGCTTCTCCTGGCCGCCCCAGAGACTGACGTTGCCCACCCCCGGCAGGCTCTCGATGTCACGCATGATGCGGTCTGCCGTGTTGTACAGCTCCTCGGAGGAGCCCGCACCGGCAACGGAGAGGATGAGGATGGGCTGGCTGTTCACGTCGTACTTGGCCATGACGGGCTTCGCGGCGTCCTTGGGCAGCTTGTCGGCAATGCTCTCCAGCGCCTTCTGCACGTCGATGACCGCGGAGTTCATGTCGGTGCTCATCGTGAACTGGATGATCGTGTAGCCGAAGCCGGTGCCCGAGGTCGAGCGGATGGTGTCGATGCCGTTGACCCCCGAGACCGCGTCCTCGATGGGCTTGATGAGGTCCTTGTCGATCTCCTCCGCCCCCGCCCCGATGTAGGTGGAGCGGATGGAAATGATGGGCGTGTTCACCGCGGGGAAAAGGTCGGCGCCGAGATTGACGTAGCCCACGACCCCCAGCCCCAGGATCAGGACCATGCCCATGATGATGGCCGTGGGCCGCTTGACGGCAAGCTCAGTGATGCTCATGCGCTCAGCGCCTTTCCCCGGTGAGCTGCGCGAGATCGGCGCAGGACTCCTCCAGCGTGTAGCGGGAGAGCAGCAGGTCCAGGGCCGCGGAGCCGGCAAGGATGTCCGCGTTCCTCATGTCCTCGCGGCTCACCGCACCGTTGTCGAAACCAGATCTCGCGTTTTTCAGCTTTTCCTCCGCGTATTCCGAGCGCGCCTGCTTGTCCCCCACGTCAGCCCCGGCTTTCGCCAGGGCATCCACCGCCCTGCGCACGGACAGGCGCAGGAGCTTTTCCTCCTGGCTGATGCCTACCCCCGCCATCTCCGCGTCCTTTTCCGCCTGGCCGATGCGGTTGGCGGAGGAGAGGCCGTCGAAGACGCTCATCTTCAGCCCGACGCTGATCATGAGGTCCCAGGTCCAGGTGGTGTTGTTCCAGTTCCACGGGGAAAAGGGAATATCCTCCTGCCCGTTGACGCCCAGGCTCAGCCCGAGAGAGACGTCGGGAAGGAGGATCGCGCCCCCCCGCTCGATGGCGAGCTTCTTCCGCGCCAGCTCGATGCGGGTGCGCGCCGAGGCCAGCGTGACGGACGCCGAGCGCGCCTTCGCGCGAAGGGCCTCCTCGTCGGGAGCGGCAGGGGGCGGGGGAAAATCAGCCGCCACCTCGATGGCCGTCGGCTCCATGCCGGTGAGGACCCCCAGGCTTTCCTGGGCGGTGGCGCTGCTCTGCGCCGCCTCGGTGAGCTTCGCCGCGATGGTGGCGAGATTCGCGCGGGCCTCCATCACGGTTTCCCTGTTGATGGTGCCGTTTTCGAAGGACTTCTGCCGGTCCTCGACCACCTGGCCGGCCGTATCCCTGAGCCGTGCAAGGACCTTTGCCGATTCACGGGCCAGCAGCGCCGAGTAGTAGGCGGCATGTACCTGGCGGTCGATATCCCGCTGCTGGGCCACCAGGTCGGTGCCGGCGGCATCCACCTGCAGGGAAGCCAGGTCGATGGCATTCCTGATCTTCCCCCACGTGATAATGGGCTGGGTCAGGTTGGCCGCCGCGGAGAAGTAGTTGTGCAAGGCGGCGCCGATGGTTGTGTCATTGGAGGGGATGAGGATGGGGATCCTCGTCAGCTGTCCCTGCGTGACCGTGTAGCCCGGCGGCGGGTTGACAAGGTAGGAGACCGAGGTCTGGAAGTCCACGTGAGGGAGCCTCGAGCTGCCGGCCTCTCCCACCCCCAGCCGGGACTTCTGCAGGGCAAGCTCCCGCGCGCGGATGGCCTCGGAGGACTTCCGCGTCAGCTCGTACGCCTGGTCGATGGTCAGCACTCCGGCTGACTGGGCCATGGCGGGCAGGGTGATGCCCAGGAGAAGGGCGATAAGGGAACACCAGAACGAAACGGCCGCGCTTATCCTCATGGTCTCATTCCCCCGCGAGCATCAGCAGTATCGTGCGTCTCAAGCCTTCGATCTCCTCGTCGACCCGGGACGGCTCGGCGAGCGCGGCGGAGAAGAGCAGGCCGACCACGGTCACCCTGATGAGGGATCGACGGCGGGCCGGATCGAGGAGTGGGGGCTCGGGGCGCCGGCGTTCGACGATGAGACGCTCGGCAAGCCCGCACAGCTGCT
>JBEKVA010000453.1:0-3484 GCA_049514475.1 Spirochaetia bacterium | reverse complement strand
TTCCTGGTCACCAGGGGCCATGTAACGATATAGGAACTCCAGCGGGTCAGGGTGGACGAAGGCCCGCCGGTTGTAGCGGCGATAGAGTGCGTCGAGGCTCTGCTTCAGCTCCGCCATGCGCGGCCTGGACGGGTGCATGCGCGGCCGTGCCCGCCGGCAGACCGCCCCTTATTTCTCAAGCGCGCGGACATACCCTTCGATCTTCCCGATGAGCCGGGCCAGCTCGGTCAGCTTGTCCTTCTCCCGGTCCACCACTTCCTTCGGCGCCCGCTCTATGAAGGCGGCATTTGCCAGCTTCGCCTCGGTTCGCTGGATCTCCGACTGCGCCTTTTCTATGTCCTTCTGCAGCCGGGCGATCTCCTTCGGAGCATCGATTGCTTCCTTTATAAGGACGAACACCTCGAAGCCTTTGCCCGCCGCCGCGATGGTTCCTGCCGCTGTCGGCCGTTCCTTCTGGAAGACCAGCCCGCGGCATCCCGAGAGGTGGGCTATCAGCTCGCGGTGAGCCTCGAAGTTCTCCCGCACCCCCGGCGCGGCCTCGGTGACCACCGTCACGTCGACCTTCCGATCGGGGGGAACGGTGAACTCGGACCGTATGGTGCGGACGGCGCGCACAAGCTCCTGCAGGGAGGCGAAGCGCGCCTCTACCACGGCGTCCTCCCTCGCGGGGTCCGGCCCCGGGTAGGGCTGCGTCATGATCGAGTCCCCATGCTTCGGCAGCGTCTGGTAGATCTCCTCGGTGATCATGGGGAGGAACGGGTGCGCAAGGCGCAGGGATTCATCCAGCAGGGAGAGCAGCAGGGTGACGATCCTGTCTTTCTCGGCATCATCAGGAGAGGACAGGGAAAGCTTTGCCGCCTCGATGTACCAGTCGCAGAAGTCGTTCCAGATGAACTCGTACACCGCCTGGGCCGCCTCGTTGAACCGGTAGCCTTCCAGGGCCCCCCGAACCGTGGCTGACGCGGCCGACAAGCGGTGGCGGATCCAGCGGTCGATGTCGGTGAGCTTCACGGCCTCGGGATCCCCCGCCGTCTTTCCCTCCAGGTTCATCAGGAGGTACCGCGACGCGTTCCAGATCTTGTTGGCAAACCGCGAGCCCATCTTCACGGATTCCTTGTCGAACAAGACGTCCTGTCCCTGCGCGCACATGAAGGCAATGGTGAACTTCAGCGCGTCGGCGCCGTATTCGTCGATCAGCTCCAGCGGGTCCACCCCGTTGCCCAGGCTCTTGGACATCTTCCTGCCCTGCTTGTCGCGCACCAGGCCGGTGATGTAGATGTCGCTGAAGGGCACCTCTCCCATGAACTCCAGGCCCATCATGATCATGCGGGCCACCCAGAAGAAGATGATGTCGTAGGCGGTGATCAGCGTGCTGGTAGGGTAGAAGCGCGCAAGGTCGGCGGTCTTCTCGGGCCACCCCAGGGTGGAGAACGGCCACAGCCCCGAGGAGAACCAGGTGTCCAGCACGTCGGGGTCCTGCTCGATCTCCGCGCTCCCGCACTTCGAGCAAGCGGTGGGGTCCGTGCGTGAGACGGTCATCTCACCGCATTTCTTGCAGTACCACACGGGGATCCTGTGTCCCCACCACAGTTGGCGCGAGATGCACCAGTCGCGGATGTTCTTCATCCAGTTGGCGTAGGTATTCTCCCAGCGCTGCGGGTAGAAGCGCAGCTCCCCCTTCTCCCAGGCGGCCAGCGCCTTGTCGGCGAGGGGGCGCATGCGGACGAACCACTGGTCAGAGAGGTAGGGCTCGATCACCGTGTTGCAGCGATAGCAGTGCCCCACCTGGTGAACGTGGTCCTCTTCCTTCCTGTACAGGCCGGCGGTCTTGATGTCCTCGATCACCTTTGCCCGCGCCTTGCTCACGGACAGGCCGCGGAAGGTCTCCGGGACATTCTCGTTCATCTTCCCGTCAGGGGTGAGGATGTTGATCTCGGGCAGCGAGTGCCGCTTGCCGATGGCGTTGTCCACCGGGTCGTGTGCGGGGGTCACCTTCACCGCGCCGGTGCCGAATGTCATGTCGATCTGGGGATCAGCGATGATCGGGATCTTCCTGTCGGTGAGCGGCAGCGCGAGCATCTTTCCCACCAGGCCGGCGTAGCGGGTATCTGCCGGGTTGACGGCAACCGCCGTATCGCCCAGCATCGTCTCAGGCCGCGTAGTGGCAATAGGGACCATCCCCGAGCCGTCGGCCAGCGGGTAGTCGTAGTAGTACATCTTGCCCCGTGTTTCCACGTGCTCCACCTCGTCATCAGAGATGGCCGTCCGGCAGGAGGGGCACCAGTTCACCAGGTAGTATCCACGGTAGATCAGGCCCTTTTCGAAGAGGGAGACGAAGACCTCGCGCACGGCGCGGGAGAGCCCCTCGTCGAAGGTAAAACGCTCGCGGCTCCAGTCGCAGGAGGAGCCCAGGCGCTTCAGCTGCTGGATGATGATGTCGTGGTGCTCGTGGGTGACCTTCCAGGTCTCCTCCACGAACTTCTCCCGGCCCAGCTCCCGGCGGCTGGTGCCGCGCTTTTTCAGCTGCTTCTCCACGATGTGCTGCGTGGCAATTCCCGCGTGGTCGGTGCCGGGCACCCAGAGGGTGTCGTCGCCGAGCATGCGGTGGTAGCGGACAACGATGTCCTGCAGGCTGTTGTTCAGCCCGTGGCCCATGTGGAGCACGCCGGTGACATTCGGGGGAGGAATGACGATGACGAACTTCTTCCCTTTCGCGGCTTTCGACGCCGAATCCGCCCGCGGCGGCGCCGTTTTCGACGGCGCGAACAGCCCCTTCTCCATCCACCGCTTGTAGATCCTGTCTTCGTAGCTCTTCGGATCGAAGGCCTTGCTGAGCTCGATCGCTTTCATGTGAGGCGGATAATAACCAATTCGCAACGCGTATTCAACGCAGCGCAGGTCGAAAGGTCCGCAGCCGTTTTTTCCGGGCAGGGCCCGCCGGGCATAGCGAAAACGCAGAAAGCGCAGGTGGGTTGCACATTTTGCGTTTTCCCTATGGTGAACGCATGCCGTCGGGAAAAATCGGTGGACAGGCGGCGGCGCTGGCGCGCTCCGCGCCCCCGCCGTGCGTTGACAACGCCGATCGGCGCCACGTACCATCCCCGAATGGGAAACGGGAAAGTCTTCGTCTTCGGGAGCATCAACACCGACCTGTTCGTCTATGTGCAGAAGCTGCCTGTACCGGGGGAAACCGTCGGGGGAGGCACTTATGCCTCATTTCCCGGCGGCAAGGGCGCCAACCAGGCGGTGGCCGCTGCGCGGGCCGGGGCGGCGGTGGAGATGCACGGCTGCCTGGGGGATGACCTTTTCGGGAGGGAGCGTCTTGCAAGCCTTGCTGCCACGGGGATCGACACGCACCGCGTGCGCGTTCTTCCCGGGGTGGCATCGGGCGTTGCCCAGATCACCGTCGATGCGGTGGGGGAGAACACCATCGCGGTGGCCCCGGGGGCGAACGACCTGTTCACAGATGAGGGGATCGATCTCC
>JBEKVA010000452.1:0-3485 GCA_049514475.1 Spirochaetia bacterium | reverse complement strand
CACGGATGTCGGGGTTCTTGCCGACGCGGCGCTTGCCGAGATCCGTCTCCATCGCATCGGCTTCATTTTTCAGACGTTCAACCTCGTGCCGGTTCTTTCCGTGCGGGAAAACGTGGAGCTCCCCATGATACTCGCCCGCGTGCCGCCTTCGCGGAGATCGCAGACCATTGACGGCCTCCTCGAGGCCGTCGGACTGTCACGCTACGCGCGGCATAAGCCCTCGGAGCTTTCCGGCGGGCAGCGGCAGCGCGTGGCCATCGCGCGCGCCCTTGTCAATCATCCTGACATCGTCATCGCCGACGAACCGACGGCGAATCTCGACAGCCGGACCGGCGACGATGTTCTGCGGATCATTCGCAGCCTGAACGAACGTGAAGGAGTGACATTCATCTTCTCCACGCACAACCCCGCCATTCTCCGGTACTCCACACGGACCATCCGGCTCAAGGATGGCGAGCTCGAGGGCGAAGGTTCGGGGGAGGAGTGGTGATGTTCTTCCTGCGTCTCGCGCTCCTGAGCATTTTCAGCCACCGACGGAGGAGCGCGATCATCGCTCTCGGGGTGCTCCTGTCGGTCGTTGTCATGATCTTCGTCGGGGCAATGATGGGAGGGCTGAGAGTCTCATTTTTCTCGGACCTTCTGCGGGAGAGCGGGCACCTCCAGATCCACGCCGCGGGCTGGGCGAAGCGGCTCGATCCCTACTCGCTCGACTATGTCCTGAAGCGACCCGACCAGATGATCGCCAGAATCGAGGCGGATCCGCTGATGGCGCCGCGCCTGGACCACGCGGAACCGCTCATTCGATTCGGTGCCCTCCTCGTTCATGGGGAGAGGAACGTGGCCATGGAGGGAGACGGAGTCGAGCCCGGAACGCGGTTCTTTGCGCGGGTGCGAAGCCATGTCACCGCAGGATCATTCCTCCCTGATGGCCGCGCTGGCGGCGCGCCCTCAGGGATTGCCGTCTCAGTCGGCATTGCCCGGATCCTGGACCTGAAGCTGGGGGACCCCGTGGTGGTCCTCGTGCAGGACAGCACCGGCGGGCCTTACTATCTCAGCTATCCCCTAACCGGTATCTTCTCTTCCGGGACGCCTGAAACCGACGATTTCGTCTTCTTCATGAGCCTGAGTGATGCGCGAAAGCTGCTTGATCTCCCCGGCCAGGCCACGGAGATAAGGATGACATTCAAGGATGCCGATTCTGCGGCGTTTGCTTCCGAGCGTCTCTCGGCACTTCTCTCCGATGAAAGGCCGTCGATCGAAACATGGAGGGACATCCAGGGAGGGCTGATTGCCCTCATTCGACTCGGAGACCTCTACACGGCCGTCATCAACCTCATCGTCATCATCGTTGCCGGCACGGTCATTACGAGCAGCGTCCTGATGACTATTTTCCAGCGCATTCCAACCTTCGGCACCCTCCGCGCCATCGGCCTGAAGCGCCGGCAGCTCTTCCGGATCATCCTCGAGGAGGGGATCCTGCTGGGGCTCATCGGCAGCGCCCTGGGCGTGGCAGTCGGATTGCCGCTCGCGATTTATTTCGAGATTCATGGCCTGAACGTCGGTGCGGTTTCCAAGGCTCTCGGCACCGGGACGACGTATCACTTTGCGTTGACTGCGCGAAGCGCGATTGCCGATTTTCTTGCCGGAGTCCTTATCGCAGCATGCGCCTACCTCTATGGTGCGCTGGTGAGCGTCCGGATGCGGCTTATTGAATCACTGGAACGAGGAGGCTGAAGTGGAGATTTTCCTCATCGGGTTCCACAATATTGCACGCAACCCGAGGCGCAGCGTCCTCAACGTCATTGCCCTTTCGATCGGCGTGGCGATGATGATCTTCGGGCTCGGCTGGATCCGAGGCTACTCCACGACTATCTACAACGGGGTGAAGAGACTTGAGACGGGAGACCTGCAGGTGCTACGCCAGGGATACCTCGACCAGGAACGCCGCCTGCCCCTCGACATTGCGATACCGGACGCAGCCTCCGCCGCCAGTTGGATCGAACGGAACCCGCTGGTCACCGCTGTTGCGCCCCGCATAGATTTCAGCGCCACGGTGGGAACCCAGGCAGGAACCGTCCGAGTGCTCGGCCGGGCCATCGATCCCGCCGCAGAGGCTCGTGTGACCTCGATTCGCGAGTTCGTCACCGAGGGTGTGTACCTTTCATCGGACAGCGGGGGTGTGCTCATCGGAGCTCCCCTCGCTTCAAAGCTCGGCGTGAAGGTCGGACAGTTGATCGCCCTCTCCGCGGTGGACAGGTATTCGGTGCAGAACTACATCGAGGTTCCCGTCCGCGGGGTCTTCCGCTTCGGGTATCCCTCCATGGATGAGAGCCTGGTCCTAGTAGACGTGACCACTGCGCGCGGCCTCCTTGGCATGACGGGCGCAGCCACGAGACTCGTCGTCAGGTTGAAGGAAGGGGCTTCCGAGAGTAACGCGCTGACCTCAATCGGGAAAAGCCTGGCCGGGACCGGTGACATTGTCTACTCCTGGCGCAGGTTCGCCGAGGCAGTAGTGACCGCAACCACCGCCGATATCGGCGGCTTCTGGATCGTCTTCCTCATCATCTTTCTGCTGATCATCATCGGGATGCTCAACTCGATGTCGATGTCCGTGCAGGAACGGACCCGGGAAATCGGCACCTTGAGGGCGATAGGGATCCGGCGATCCCAGCTCACGTTCCTTTTCCTGTCGGAGGCCGCTGCACTCGCTCTTGTTGCTGCTGCAATCGGCTGCCTTCTCGGGGGCGCGGTCGCGCTCTACATGCAGCAGGTCGGGTTCGACTTTTCAAGCACGTCCCTGGAGATGCCGATTCCCTTTGGCCACCGCTTCACCGGCGACTACCGGCTCTCGGACTTCCTGACCGCGGCTGCCGTCGGCGTCGCAACCGCCCTGGCCGGGAGCCTCCTCCCCACTCGTCGGGCGGCACGGCTGAATATCTCCCGGTCGCTGGGCGCAAGGATGGAGTAGATCCAGGATCAGCTAAAGTGGGAGATCGGAACGGCGAACGCGAGGAGCCCGGAAATCACAACGGCCAGTAGAGCATCTTTGATCACCGAAGAGAGCGCGACTCTCAGGAGGCGGAGATCTCCCCAGATGACGTCGAGGGAGAAGACGAATCGGCGTCGCGAGCGGCGCAGTGATTATTGCGCCGATGATGACCGCAACCGATCCCTGGGATGCGTCCAATCGTGGGTGGGACCCGCCGTCAGACCGGCGACTATATTCCCTCGCGCAGCTGCTGTCAAAGGCGGCTGCTTCCTTACTCGGATAGTGCCGCCTGGGCGCGAAGCAGGTCATGGAGAGTGACGACAGACGAGATATCCCCTGTCGAATCATCCCGAATAAGGACCATCCCCGAGCCGCTTTCCATCAGCAGCGCCCCGGCCTCGCGCACGCTGGCGCGTGGAGCGCACAGCACCGGGGTTGTCAGCCGCGGGACGGTATTCGACGCCAGGGCCGACCTCAGCTCCTGGCGGCCGGCGAC
>JBEKVA010000451.1:0-3493 GCA_049514475.1 Spirochaetia bacterium | reverse complement strand
CGCGGAGAACATACGCCAATACAAGTCCAAGGCCGATTTCAGCCCCGGCAGGCTGGACGAGGTGCAGGGAAGGCTCTCCGCCATCCGCGCGCTGGAAAAGAAATACGGTGACACCATCGAGCAGGTCCTGGAATACTGCCGCGCGGGAGAACAGGAGCTGGCCGGCATGGAAAACTGGGAAGAGGAGAGAAAGACCCTGGAGACGGAGATTGCCCGCATGGAAAAGCAGATCGCGGAGGCCGCGCGCGCCCTCTCCGAGAAGCGCAAGGCGGGAAGCCAGGATCTGCAGAAGCGCATCGAGGAGCAGCTGCGGGATCTGGGCATGCCGAAGGTGAGCTTTCGGGTGCTCATTGCGGACGCCGCGCGGCCCGACGGCACGGCCATCCTCACCCCCTGGGGCAGGGATGCCATCGAGTTCGTCATCTCCCCCAACCTCGGGGAGCCCTTCAAGAGGCTCCGCGCCATCGCCTCCGGGGGCGAGCTCTCCCGCGTCATGCTGGCCATCAAGGGCGTGCTGGCCGAATCCGACCACGTGAGCACCCTCATCTTCGACGAGGTGGACGCCGGCATCGGCGGGGAGGTCGCGCTCTCGGTGGGAGAGCGTCTCTCGGCCCTTGCGCGCCACAAGCAGGTGCTCTGCATTACGCACCTCGCCACCATCGCCGTTCGCGCCGATAATCATCTCAGGATCGAGAAGGTGACCCAGGCTGGACGCACCGTCACGCGCATCGAGAAGGTGAGCGGCGCCGTCCGCAAGGAGGAGATCGCCCGCATGCTGGCAGGGGACAGGAAAGGGGAGCTTTCACTGCAGCACGCGGGTGAGCTCATCGCGAAATACGGTCCGGAGGGCAGCGAGGCGTCATGAAAAAACCCAGTGACGAGGCGCGGCGCCGCTACGCCGAGTACAGCAAGGACTACAAGAACGCCATCGAAGCGATCATGGAGAAGGAGAAGAAGCTCAAGGAGGTCATCGCCAAGGGCGGGACCGGCGTGAGCTACCAGAAGATCGTGCTGGCGGAGGACAACCTCGATGTCGTTGCCAACCTGCTGCTGATGAGCTCCCTGTCGATGTCCTTCCTGGGCGTGAAGAACGAGGCGTACCTGAACGACGCACGCAAGTGCATCTACAAGGCCATCATCTACCTGGAGGAAATCGTCACCGGCCTGGTTGATGCCCCCTTCTCCGACTACGAGGCGGGCCTGGAGACGATTTCCGCCGTCACCGACGAAGCCCGCTACAACCTCGTGCGCAAGATGGGCTTCACGATCGATGCCCTGGAGGAAGGCTTCGGGGAGAACTCGAAATGGAAATGGTCGTTCGTGGAGCTGGAGGGAAGGTTTGCCGCCGTGGCGAAGAACCTTCTGAACCTGAAGACGTTCGTCGGAGCCATGGATCCCCGCTCGGAGGGGTACTCGGCCCGCCTGGCGCACCTTGGCGTCTGCAAGGAGCTGCTTCAGCAGGCGGCTGACCGCTACCGGGAAAAGTACGAGCTTTCCACGATGCGCATCGACGATATTAAGGCCGGCATCAATTTCCTCTCCGCCGTCCGGCGGCTGCACTCAGTTCTGGGAGAATCGGACCAGGCCGACGTGGTCAAGAAGAAGGCGGAGATCTGGCGTACGAAGATGGAAAATGATCTGAAGAAGGCCGAGGAGACCCCCCGGCGCTGAGCGCGCCGCGGCAGGCCTTTCAGCGCAGCGATTCTTTCAGACCCTGCAGGGCATCATGGGGCAGGAGCTCGCCGATGGTCGTGGCCACGTGCGCGCCCGTCTTTGCGGCAAAGTACAGGGGTGTCTCCGGAGGGCAGAACTCGCTCAGCGCCTGGCGGCAGGCGCCGCAGGGAGAGGTCGGAGTCTCTGAGGTCGGGGTCGAAACGGCGATTGCCAGGAACACGGTCAAGCCGCGCGAGACGGCGGCGAACAGGGCGCTGCGCTCGGCGCAGTTGCTCAGGCCGAAGGACCTGTTTTCCACGTTGGTGCCCGTGACGATGGTGCCGTCGGCGCACAAGAGCGCCGCGCCCACGGGGAAATGGGAGTAGGGCGAATAGCTGAAACGGGCTGCCTCTCTCGCGCGGTTCAGCAGCTCCTCCGGTGTGATTCCCTGCATTGACAAACACCCTCCCGACGACTACCATGACGCGAGCGAAGGGACGACGAGAGTGGCACTGTCCGCAAGAAAGAAAAGACCCGCCCGCGTCTTCCTCGTCGCGCTCCTTCTCATCATACTGTATTTCATCCTTTTCCCCTATCCCCTGGGCCGCGAGATCGTTGCAAAACCCGTCTGGGCCGTGCCCATCGACGGCAGCGCCGCCTCGGCGCCCGTGACCGCCAACACCGCGGCAGCCCCGTTCCAGCTCGGCGACACCTTCGGGTACGTCGGGTCCGACGGCGGCATCCTGCACGCGGAGAAGACGCTGTTCCGCGTGAGCCTCTCCGCGGCAGGCTACGTGAATTACACACGGCTGGGCACCGACTGGATCATGTACGACCCCTCGGGCGCCCGTCTGTTTAGCTTCTCCGGCCGCGGCTACCCCCTTCTCAGCACGGACGGGCTGAGACTGTTCAACGTCAAGAGCGACCTCACGGGCATCATCGAGCTGAACAGGGCGGGAGAGACGCTCTGGGAGCGGGACTTCCCCACGCTGATGACAAGCATCTCCCTGCAGGGAGACTCGCTCCTGGTCGGGCTGCTCGACGGGGCGCTCCTGATGCTGAACCGCCAGGGCTCCCCGGTGTTCGAGCGCTCCCCCGGCGGCAGCCGCATCCCCGTCATCCTGGGCTGCGCCGTCTCCCCCGACGCGGCGCTTCTTGCCAGCGTGTCGGGAATCGATCCGCAGACGCTCACCGTGCTGGGAGGGCAGGGGAGCGCGTACACGACGGTTGGGAAGATCACCCTTGCCTCGGATTTCCGCCGCGAGCCGCGCATGGGCTTCTCTCCCGATTCACGGTTTCTCGCGGTGGAAGGCAAGCGCTCCGTCGGACTGTTCGATCCTGCCACCGCCCGCATCTCCTGGATCAATCTGTCGGGAGACCTGGCAGGTATTGGCTTTCCAGGGCGGGGGCGGTTTGCCGCGGTGGCCGCGCGAAACGGGCCGCGTGCCGAGCTGCGCATCCTCGCGCCGTTCAGCGCGCCGATAGCACGAGAGACCTTCCCGGTGCAGGAGCTTTTTCTCGGCGGCATCGATGGCCAGCTCCTCCTTGGGCTGAACGGGAAGCTCCTCCGCATCGACGTGGAGGCCATGTGAGGCGGCCGCTCCTGGCGCCCCTGGTGCTCGGCGCGCTGCTCCTTGCCGGGCAGCCGGCCTTCTGCATCGACTGGCCCGTGGAGAAAAAGATCATCACCGGCACCTTCGGCGAGGACCGCGGCGATCATTTCCACAGCGGCATCGACATCGGCGGTGTTGACCAGGAGGTGAAGGCCGCCCTGGCAGGAGAGGTGGTGTTCCGCTACGACGAAGGCAGCGACTACACGAGCCTGCCCCGCGGGGTCGGC
>JBEKVA010000450.1:0-3497 GCA_049514475.1 Spirochaetia bacterium | reverse complement strand
CGCTGCGCTCCAGGATGGCCCTGCAGAGAAGCCGCACGGCATCCTCGTCCTCCACCAGGAGTATGGTTTCCTTCCCCCCCGCGGACTGGCTGGCCGGCGGCGATCCGACCAGCTCCTCGCTCTGTTCACGCACCCGCGGGAAGAACATCGTGAATGCCGTTCCCGTGCCCACCGCGCTGTCGCAGAAGATGTACCCCTCGCTCTGCTTCACGATGCCATAGACCATGGCTAGGCCGAGGCCGGTTCCCTTGCCCACCTCCTTGGTCGTGAAGAAAGGCTCGAACAGGCGGGCCTGCGTCTCCGCGCTCATGCCGACCCCGGTGTCACGCACGGTGAGCGTCACGTAGTCGCCCTGTTTCATCATGGAGTGCGCGCGGTCGGGGGTTTCGGTGAAGCTGCGGTTTCCCGTCTCGATGGACAACCGCCCGCCCGAGGGCATGGCATCGCGGGCATTCGCTGCCAGGTTGATGATCACCTGCTCGACCTGGCCCTTGTCGGCCTTGATGTTGCCCGCGTGCGGGGCGAAGATGGCGAACAGCTCGACGTCCTCGCCGATGACCCGCTTCAGCATCTCCTGCAGGCCGCGCACCGTTTCATTCAGGTCGATCACCTTCGGCTGCAGGACCTGCTTCCTGCTGAAGGCGAGCAGGCGCGCGGTGAGGTCCGCCGCCCGCCCCGCGGCCCGGATGACCTGGCGGATGTCGGCCTTCAGCGGGTGGCCGTCGGAGAGCCCCTCGTCGACCATGCCCGCGTACCCGCTGATGACGGTGAGCAGGTTGTTGAAGTCGTGGGCAATCCCGCCGGCGAGCCTTCCCACCGCTTCCATCTTCTGCATCTGCGCGATGCGCTCCTCGCTCAGCCTCAGGGCGGACTCCATCCTCCGCGTCTCGGTGACATCGTGCAGTGTCCCGAGGGTCCCGACGAATCCCCCGTCCTCTCCCCGGTGGGGGGTTGCCGTCACCAGCACGCGCCGCCGGGTCCCGTCAGGCCGCGTTATCTCAAGCTCGTAGGTGCCGCTCTGCCCTTCGCGGCGCAGCTGCGTCTGGGCGCGCACACGCGCGTACTCCTCCTCTCCCATGAACTCGTCGAGGCCCCTGCCGTGCAGGGCTTCCAGGGGGACCCCGAAAACCGCGGCCGCCGCGGGATTGGCCAGCAGGATCCGCTCCCCGGCATCCACGATCATCACGCCCTCGCCGAGGTTTTCCACCAGGCTGCGGTAGCGCTCCCCGCTGGTACGGACCTCGGCGGACAGGCGCGCGTTGGCAATGGCGATGCTCACGTGCTCGGCGAGGGCCATCATCAGCCGCAGGTCCTCCTCCGCCATCGCCATCCCGCTGGTGCTTTCCACGTTGAGCACACCGACCACGCTGCCCCTGTCCCGCAGGGGAACGCACACCTCGGAGACGATCCCGGGAATCGCCTCGACGAACTCGTCGTCCTGGTGCACGTCTTTCAGGAGCACCGCCTCTCCCGTACGAGCGACCCGTCCCATGACACCGCGGCTGA
The DNA here is from genome assembly GCA_049514475.1 of Spirochaetia bacterium. Classification (GTDB taxonomy): domain Bacteria; phylum Spirochaetota; class Spirochaetia; order SZUA-6; family Fen-1364; genus Fen-1364. The sequence continues at coordinate 1,991 of JBEKVA010000450.1, read as the reverse complement.
CGGGGATCTGCTGGATGACCTGCTCGTACCCGACCTGGTGCTCGCAGAAGAGGCTCTCCCCGCGCCTCATGTAGAGGCTGACATGCGTGTAGCCGAACGCGCGGGCTATCCCTTCCACCACGGTGCGCATGATGAGAGGCAGCTCGCCCTCACGCGCGACAGCGGTGCGCACATGGTCGAGGAGCTCGAGGTCCCGCCGCTGGCGCTGGGCCGCGGCCAGCAGCTCCTGGTAGTGCGCCTCGCTCTCCCTCAGGGCCTCCTCCGAGCGCCTTCGATCGCTGACATCGCGGGTGACCCCGTGGTAGCCGGTCCGCCGCCCCCGGGCGTCACGAAGGGCCTTCAGGTTCACCTCGACCTGCGCCATCGAGCCGTCACGTCTCCGCATGGCCACCTCGTAGCGGTTGCCCCTTGAGGGCGCGGCCGTGCCTTCCGCGGCGGCCTGTGCGGCGAGGCCCTCGATGCGCAGGCGCACCTCGGGCGGCACGAAATCCCAGAGCGGTCTTCCTTCCACCTCGGCTTTTTCGAAGCCCAGGATGTGACTGACGGAGGCGCTGACGAAGACGAAGCGGAACTCATCGTCAAGCTGCCATATGACGTCAGCCGAGTTTTCGATGAGGGTCCTGAAGGTGCGCTCGTCGGAGGCTTCGGTGCGCGGCTTTCTCATTCACCATCCCCAGCGGCGAGTATATACCCGTGCGCGCGCGAGCGCACCAGCAGTGCGAGAGCGCACCAGTTGATCATGCGCGGCCCTTTCCCTATGATGCGGTGAAGGTACTTCATTTCCCATGCACGACTACCACCTCCATACTCATTACTGCCGGCACGCCTCGGGCACGCTTGCCGATTACGCCCGTGCCGCCCTCGAACGGGGCATCGAGGAGATCTGCTTCACGCCCCATATCCCGCTGCCGCAGTACCGCCCCGGGTTCATGAACAACCGTATCCGGATGGACATCGGGGAGTTCCCCGCGTACGTCGAGGAGCTGGAGCGTACGCGGGAGTTGTTCCCCGAGCTCAGCATCCTCTGCGGCGTGGAGGCCGACTTCGTAGTGGGCCAGGAGCCGTTCCTCGAGCGGTTCCTGGCCTCCTGGCCCTTCGATTTCGTGCTGATGTCGGTGCACTTCATCCACTCGTGGCCCGAAGACCAGTGGGTGTTCGATTTCTCCCGCGTGCAGCGGCCCATGGAGGGCATCTACGACGATTACCTCGCGGAGGTCCGCGCCGGCATCCAGAGCGGCCTCTTCGACTCCGTTGCCCATTTCGATCTCATCAAGGTGGCGGGCATGCCCCTGCTGGCCACCCATCGTGCCCAGGTCCTGGAGATCTTCGAGCTGTGCAAGGCGCGGGGGATGAGCATGGAAATCAACACCTCGGGCTCCCGCAAAGAGATCGGGGAATGCTATCCCTCCATGGACATCGCCCGTCTCATGGCCGCGCAGAGGGTCCCGCTGACGCCCGGGTCGGACGCTCACGCGGTCTCCCAGGTCGGGTTCGGGCTCGATGCGGTCGCCGACCTGCCGTTCGTGCGCTACCGCAAGAGACGCATCGTCGACTGTCCCCGCAGCAATTCCTGAGTATATTTCCCTCACGGCGGCGGGATGACCGCGTGCAGGAGGGAATGCATGAAATGGGTTCTGCTCGTCATAGGGATCATACTCGCGCTCGTGGGCGGCGTGTGGGCGCTGCAGGGTCTGAATGTCCTCACCCAGGGCGCAATGGCCGGTCACCTGAGGTGGACCGCCATAGGAGGGGTCCTGTTCGTGGTCGGGATCGTCCTGATCCTCATGGGCGCGCTTCGCAGGAGCGCGAAGAAAGGTTGAGCGTGCCGCGCGGCCTGCACGGCGGCGGCACCTTGCCCACCTGGACGTGCGGGGGTACGGTTGTGCTCCATGACGAATGCCCCCGCGCTCCGATTCCTTGCCATTATCCTCGGCACAGTCCTCTGGGACCTGGGGGCGGTTCTCCAGAAGAAAGCCGTTGAGGGTCTCCCT
>JBEKVA010000449.1:0-3506 GCA_049514475.1 Spirochaetia bacterium | reverse complement strand
GCTTGGGATAGCATATCGTCCACAGGAAGGGCGGGCCGGTCTTGTCTTGGGGGGGCGCGCGGCGCGTCCCTGCGCCGCGCGAAGAGATGCCCCGCCTACCAAGGACGGTAGGCGGGGACCGAATGGGCTGAAGCTGACGGCGTGAGGGAGGAGATGCAGCCGAACGGGTTCCTTTCCAGCAAAGCCATTCTCTACGCCAGAGTCTCCTCCAAGGAGCAAGAGCGCGAAGGCTACTCCATCCCCGCCCAGTGCAAGCTCCTGCGCTTCTACGCCTGCCGCCACGACTACCAGGTCGTCCGTGAGTTCATTGACGTAGAGACCGCCAGGCAGTCCGGGCGCACCCACTTCACCGAGATGATCCGCTTCCTTGAGGAGCATCCCCAGGTGCGAATCCTCCTCTGTGAGAAGACCGACCGCCTTTACCGCAACTTCAAGGACTACGTGACCATCGACGAGCTGGACGTGACGCTGATCTTCGTCAAAGAAGGCTCGGTTCTGAACAAGGACTCCCGCTCCCATGAGAAGTTCATCCACGGCATTAAGGTACTGATGGCCAAGAACTACATCGACAACCTCTCCGAGGAGACGCGAAAGGGCATGCAGGAGAAGGCGGAGGAGGGAGAGTTTCCCGCCTACGCGCCGCTGGGTTACCTGCACGACAAGACCAACAAGACCATCGAGCTCGACCCGCAGCGCGCCCCGATAGTCCTCCAGATGTTCGAGCAGTACGCCACGGGCAAGTATTCCATCCGCCGTCTTGAGGTACAGGCCGCGCGGCAGGGTCTGACCACGCGCAAAGGCCGCCGCGTGAGCCGCAGCTCGGTAGCCCAGATTCTGAAGAACCCCTTCTACACGGGAGCCTTCGTCTGGAACGGCAAACGCTACCCGGGCAAGCACCCGCCGCTCATCAACAAGGCGCTATTTGAACGCGCCCAGGCGGTCGCCGCGCAGCGAAACGACACGCGGGTCACGGTTCATCGCTTCCCGTATACCGGCCTCTTGAGGTGTGCGGCTTGCGGCTGCGCCATCACCGCGGAGATCAAGAAGGACCGCTACGTCTATTACCACTGCACCTTCGACAAAGGCTCCTGCGGTGGGCTGTACGTGCGGGAGGAAGAGCTTGAGCGGCAGTTTGAGGAGATTCTCGGGAAGCTTCACTTCTCCGATGCCCTGCTGGACTGGATGCGGGAGGCCCTGCGGCAAAGCCAGACGGAGAAGGCGGAGTATCACCGCCGCGCCGTCGCGAAGCTGAACGCTCAGTACGCCAAGCTCCAGAACCGCATAGACCAGATCTACCTAGACAAGCTGGACGGGGAGGTGGAGGAAGCGTTCTACCGCCACAACGTCTCCGCGTGGCGTGAGGAGCAGGCCCAGATCCGGGCTCGAATTGAGCGCCACGAGAAGGCGGACCAGAACTACATCGAGCAGGGGATTCGGCTCTTGGAGATCGCCCGGAATGCTTCCAACTTCTACAGGAAGCACGGCCAAGCGGAACGGGCCGCTCTCATGGGCTTCATCCTCCCGGGCTCAACGCTCGACCAGGACCGGGTGGTTCCGAGCTTCAATCCACCCTTCGACATCATCCATTGCATAGCCTCCGAAGCGCGGCGCACCACCGAGGGCACAAAAAAACAGGCATCAGCGAACCTCGCCAATGCCTGTCCAGTTCTGCTCCCCCTACCGGACTCGAGCCAGCGGCGGGCACACCATCAGGATTGCCACTGTCGCTGATCGTGGACGCTATCTGCTTCTTTCGTTGAACGCTCTTTCGCGTCTGTGCTCCAAGAGCTCGCAATGTTCCTCCGTCATCGCGCAAGCTCGAAGCGATCGAGGTTCATCACCTTGCTCCAGGCGGCGACAAAGTCTTTTACAAACTTCTCCCCGGAGTCGGCACATGCATAGACTTCCGCGATGGCCCTGAGCTGGGAGTTTGAACCGAAGACGAGATCGGCACGCGTGCCGGTCCACTTGACTTCGCCCGTCCTGCGATCGCGTCCTTCAAACACATCCTTTGCGTCCGATACCGCTTTCCAGTCCGTGCCCATGTCGAGCAGGTTGACGAAAAAGTCGTTGGTCAGCGTCTCTGGCCGCTTGGTAAAGACGCCGTGTCTGGACTGGCCGACATTCGCATTCAGGGCCCGCATGCCGCCGATTAAAACCGTCATCTCGGGGGCGGTCAGCGTCAGCAACTGCGCCCGATCCACCAGCAGCTCCTCTGCCGGCACGTGCAGCTCCTTCCGCTGGTAGTTGCGGAAGCCATCCGCTATCGGCTCAAGCACGGCGAACGACATAATATCGGTCTGCTCCTGCGAGGCATCCATGCGTCCCGGTGCAAAGGGAACCTTAACGGCGTACCCCGCCTTTCTTGCCGCCTCCTCGACGGCTGCGCAGCCGCCGAGAACGATCAGGTCGGCGAGCGAGACCCTCTTCCCGCCGGCCTTGGTGCCGTTGAAGTCCTTCTGGATGGCTTCCAGATTTTTCAGGGCCTTCGCAAGCTCGGCTGGCTGGTTCACTTCCCAATCCTTCTGCGGGGCCAGACGAATGCGCGCCCCGTTGGCCCCACCGCGCTTGTCGCTGCCGCGGAACGTGGCCGCCGACGCCCAGGCCGTCAAGACCAGTCGGGAGATGGAAAGCCCGGATGCAAGAATCTTGGCTTTCAGGGAGACGATGTCCTTCGCATCAATCAGTTTATGGGTGATCGGGGGAATGGGGTCCTGCCAGATAAGCTCTTCGGCAGGGACCTCCGGGCCGAGGTAGCGAGCGCGAGGGCCCATGTCGCGGTGCGTCAGCTTGAACCATGCCCGGGCAAACGCCTCCGCGAACTGGTCCGGATTCTCCATGAAGCGACGTGAGATCTTTTCATAGGCAGGGTCGAAGCGGAGGGCAAGGTCCGTGGTCAGCATGGAGGGCGCGTGACGCTTTGACGGATTGTGGGCATCCGGCACCGTATCGGCGCCCGCGCCATTCTTTGGCTGCCACTGATGCGCACCGGCCGGGCTCTTCGTCAGTTCCCATTCATAGCCAAACAGGTTCCAGAAAAAGTTGTTGCTCCACTTCGTCGGGGTCGTTGTCCAGGTGACTTCCAGGCCGCTGCCGATCGCGTCGCCGCCTTTGCCGGTGCCAAAGCTGCTCTTCCAGCCGAGGCCCTGCTCCTCGATGCCCGCCGCTTCAGGCTCGGGCCCCACGTGGGACGCGGGGCCGGCGCCGTGGGTCTTGCCGAAGGTATGGCCGCCCGCGATGAGTGCAACCGTCTCTTCGTCGTTCATGGCCATGCGGGCGAAGGTCTCGCGGATATCCTTGGCCGCAGCGACAGGATCCGGATTGCCGTTGGGGCCTTCCGGGTTGACGTAAATCAGACCCATCTGCACGGCTGCGAGAGGCTTTTCCAGGTCACGGTCGCCGGAATAGCGCTTGTCCTCCAGCCACTTGCCCTCGGAGCCCCAGTAGATATCCTTCTCCGGTTCCCATATGTCCTCACGCCCGCCGGCGAAACCGAAGGTCTTGAA
>JBEKVA010000448.1:0-3513 GCA_049514475.1 Spirochaetia bacterium | reverse complement strand
CCTGCCAGGCGCTCTGCCCGACAAGGTAGCGGTTGTGCAGCCCCTCCTTGATAGGCACCTCGTCGCAATTGAAGATGGGAAAGGGAGGGAAGCGATGCGCGGCGGCCAGGCCGCGCAGCCGGGAAATACCCGAGCCGGTGCATTCCATGCCGGCCGCGGGGACCTGCGCGGCCGAGGCGCCAGCAGCTGCCCCCGCGCTGCCCTCGGCAATCGCCGAGGCCAGAGTGGCGCCCATCTCCCACAGGTGCGTCGGTCCCCAGGCCAGGGCCCGTCGAACAGCCTCGGCGGCATCCGCCGGGCCCATTCCCTTCCAGGCGTGCCCCTGCGCCCCGGCGTCAGAGAGCAGGGAGACGACGCTGTCACGGACGGTAGTGGGATTGCAGGTCGTGAGGAAAATCGCGGCACCCCGGGCACGCATCTCCTGGATTGCCGGCGCCACTTTCGGCTCGAGGTGGATGGAGCAGGCCAGTCGAACGCCGCGCAGGTCGGGAAGGGCCGCCGCGGCGGCCCGCGTGAGCGGCATGTTCCTCTTTATCCAGGACAGCAGTGCGAGTTCATCGTTCATGCTGAAATGATCGTGCAACAACCCCATGGCGGCAAATCCGCAACTGCACGGGGTACCGTGAAAGGTGTACCGCGGCGGGCACTATCCCATGAGTTGCCCGGTGGCGCCGCAGGTTGTATCATCCTGCGTGGGGAGAGATAATGGATAAGTATGGACCATGGGCTCTCATCGCCGGCGGCTCGGAAGGGCTGGGCGCGGCGTTCGCCGAGGAGTGTGCCGCGCGGGGGCTGAACCTGCTCCTTGTTGCGCGGCGTCCGCAGCCCCTGACGGAAACGGCAGCACGCCTGCGCGCCGCCCACGGGGTGCAGGTGCGCACGCTTGCGGCGGACCTTGCGGAGGCGAGCACTCTTGCCCTCGTCGAAAAGGAATGCGCGGGCATCGAGATCGGGCTGCTCATCTATAACGCGGCGGTTGCCGGCACCGGGTGGTTCCTGCGGACACCGGTCTCGGAGTACTACCGGATGCTCGACGTCAACTGCCGGGCTGCCGTGGGACTCATGCACTCATTCGGGGGGAAAATGGCGGAGCGGGGAAGGGGAGGGATCATCGTGATGTCCAGCCTCGCAGCTTTCCAGGGCTCTCCGCTTGTTTCCGTGTATGGAGCCACAAAGTCATTCCTCGTGAGCATCGCGGAGGCGGTGGGGGATGAGCTGAAGGAGAAGGGCGTGGATGTAACGGTCTGCTGTCCCGCCGTTGTGACCACCCCGCAGTTTCTCGCCGATGGTCACAACCCGACGGGACCCCAGCCTCTGTCCATGGAGCCCGCCGCGGTGGCCCGCGCCGCTTTCGCGGGTCTGGGGCGGAAGCGGATCGTCGTTCCTGGAGGCATGAGCCGGCTGGTGTATTTCCTGACGACCCGCATCATGCCGCGGGCAGGGGCGGTGCGTACGATCGGCCGCAATACCCGCGCCATGTACGGCTCGAGGGCCTCGTGAGCCGGCTGCTGCTGAAGGACTGTTTCTTCATCCAGGCTTCCGCCGATGAGGAGGGGCTGCGCGGGGCGGACATCCTCATCGACGGCGAATCGATCCTGGCGGTGGGGAAAGGGCTCGCCGCGGAAGGGGGGACCCGGGTCATCGATTGCTCGCACCACGTCGTGGTCCCCGGTTTCGTGAACACACACCACCATTTCTTCCAGACCCTCACCCGCAACCTCCCAGCCGTTCAGGATGCCAAGCTCTTCGACTGGCTGCTGCATCTCTACGAGGTCTGGAAGAATATTGACGGAGAGGCGATCTACTATTCATCCCTTCTCGCCATGGGAGAGCTTCTGAAGACCGGCTGCACCTGCTCGACCGACCATCTCTACCTGTACCCGCGGGGCACGACGGCGGATTTCATGGCACTGCAGTTCCAGGCAGCGGAGACGCTCGGCATGCGCTTCTCCCCGACGCGCGGCTCAATGTCGAGGAGCAGGAAGGACGGCGGTCTGCCGCCTGATTCCGTGGTGCAGGACGAGGATACCATCCTGGCGGACTGCGAGCGGGTCATCGGCGCCTTCCACGATCCGTCGCCCCGGGCCATGCACAAGGTGGTGCTCGCTCCCTGCAGCCCGTTCTCCGTGAGCGAGGAGCTGATGCGCGGCTCCGCGCGCCTGGCGCGTCGGCACGGCGTGCGCCTTCATACGCACCTGGCGGAGACGGCGGACGAGGATGAGTACTGCGTGGAGAAGTACGGGGTGCGGCCCGTCGAGCTCATGGAGCGCTGCGAGTTCATCGGGCCTGACGTGTTCTACGCGCACGGCATCTTCTTTACAGATGCCGAGCTGAAGGAGCTGCACGGCCGCGGGGCACAGGTGGCCCACTGCCCCTCCTCCAACATGCGTCTGGGCTCGGGGATCTGCCGGGTGCGCGACATGCTGGACCTCGGCATCCCCGTCTCACTGGCGGTGGACGGGTCCGCCTCCAACGATTCCTCCGACTTCCTGGGGGAGATGCGCCACGCGCTTCTCCTGCAGCGGGTCGCCCGCGGCAGCGGGGCGCTGAACGCCCGGGAGGTGCTCCGCATGGCAACGGAAACGGGCGCGGCGGTGCTCGGCTTCCAGGGAATCGGCAGGATCAGCCCGGGGTACGCGGCGGACCTCGCCGTGTTCGACATCGGCCGCATGGAATACTGCGGCAGCCTCTCCGACCCATTTGCCGCACTGTTGTTCGCCGGCTACAACCACGGGACGGCGCTCACCGTCTGTAATGGAAGAATCGTGGTGGAGAATGGCCGGCTCACCGGCTTCGACGAGGATGAGCTGATGCGGGAAGCAAACCGCATCGCCGCCCGGCTGCTGGCGGGACAACGGTAGACGCCGCGCTGTTTGATGGGTATTTTTGCGCAGGAGCAGGGGAATCGTGAAACGGTGCGGCATCGCCCTTCTTCTCATTGCGTGTCCCCTTCTTGCTTTTGCCCAGATGATGGCGGGCGAGGGCATCCAGTTCAGCGGCACATTTTCAGCGAACCTGATCGACGACATCCAGGCAGGCACTGCCTATGCTGACAACAATAGTGGCAACACTTTTCTCCAGCTGAATGCGGCGCTGCGGGAAGGCACCTACGGGTTCGAGGCGCAGATGCAGTTCGGGCCGGCCCCTGCGACGGGCGGGGTCAACAACTTCTACTTCAAGTACGGTTACGGGTACGGGTATTTCCTGAAGAGCGCGCTCTACGCCGCCGTGGGGCGGTTCATGGACCTTTCCAGCTTCGGGTTGAACAGCTACTACCAGGGCGGCGGCGACGGCCCGGGCGTGTTCGGAAACCACGCCACCACGGCGGGCAGCGGATTCGGGGTGGACGGGCTGGAGCTCAGGATTGCCCCCGCGAGCGGCCTGCTCCTCGGCCTTGTCATTCCCTACCAGGAGACCGCCGTCAACCTGCTCAACGGCTCCCTGGGCGCGAGCCAGCTCATGGCGGGCTACACCCTCGAAAAGACGCTCCAGGTAGTGGCAGGGTATCGCTTT
>JBEKVA010000447.1:0-3538 GCA_049514475.1 Spirochaetia bacterium | reverse complement strand
GCGATCACGGGGTGGTCTTCCATTGCGGGCAGACCCCGCAGCCGACGGTCGCCCAGCTGTAGGCCCAGGGATACCGCGACGTGCTCGCCGGCCTCGGGGCCGAGTCCGATCGGGGTATCGGGATCCCCGGCGCGCGCGAGGTCCTCTCATTCCTGCGGCAGTTCCGCCGCAATCCCGGGGACCTGCGCCTGGGCAAGTCCGTGGTCGTCGTGGGCGCGGGAGACACTGCCATGGATGCGGCACGCTCCGCGACTAGGTGCCCCGGGGTTGAAGAGGTACGCGTCGTCTACCGCAGGGGTGAAGGGGAGATGCCTGCCACCCGGGAAGAATACGCCTCGGCCCGGGAGGAAGGAATCAGGTTCCACTTCCTCCGCTCACCGGAGAGCTGGGACCAGGGCGCCCTGGTGTCCCGTGTTATGGAGCTCGGCCCCGCCGATGCGAGCGGCCGCGCCCGCCCCGTTGCAACGGGGGCCACCGAGACTTTCCCCGCGAACACCGTGATCACCGCGGTGGGTGCCGAGGTCGATGCGAAGGCCCTGGAGAGGTTGGGGCTGGGCGGCGATGATGCCGCCGTTGACCCGCTGACGCAGGAGAGCCGCATCCGCGATGTCTTTCTTGTTGGAGACGCTGCCCAGGGGGCGGCCACCATCGTGAAGGCCATTGCCTCCGCGCGCCGCGCGGTGGATGCCATCTGCGCCCGGGAGAAGGGCAGCAGGCAACCGGCATGGGGCCTTCCCGCAGAGAACACCGCGCGCCTGCGCGCCCTGCGCGACCACCTCACGCCGGCGTCAGGCCCTGCCGCCGATGATCGGACCACCCGGGCAATCGAGGCACAGCGCTGCCTGGGCTGCAGGGCCCTGTGCGTGAAGTGCGTGGAGGTCTGCCCCAACAGGGCGAACACCGTGGTACGCGTCACTGATGGGTTCCGCGACGAGGCGCAGATCGTGCATCTCGATGCTTTCTGCAACGAGTGCGGCAACTGCGCCACCTTCTGCCCCTGGGAGGGCAGGCCGTACCGGGACAAGCTCACGGTATTCGCCACGGAGGAGGATTTCCGCGACAGCACCAACCCGGGCTTCTTCCTCAAGGGGCGCAAGGGCATGATCCGGACCGGCGGGCAGGAACGCCCGCTCCTCCTGGATCGGGCGGGCACCCCGGTGGAAGGCATCGACGATAAGCCCACCGCCGCGCTCGTGCGCGCTATTGCGAAAGATCACTCCTACATGCTGGGGGGAACGCCATGATCGTGCTGAAGAACACAACCCTCGTGCACCTGCATCCCGCCGATGTGGCAACGGGAGTGGACATCGTCATCGACGGCACGGAGATCCACTCCGTCGGCCGCGGCGCCGGGGAGGGCATCAAGTCCGAGCGCACCATCGACCTGGCCGGCCGCGTTGCCATGCCGGGTCTCGTGTGCAGCCACGATCACTTCTACTCGGGGCTGTCCCGCGGCATCATGGCGCGCATCGCCCCCAGCACCGATTTCGTCACCACGCTGCAGAACCTCTGGTGGCGGCTGGACATGGCACTCGATGCCGACATGACAAAGTACAGCGGGTTGATCTGCGCCCTGGAGGCGGTGAAGGCGGGCTGCACGGCGGTGGTCGACCACCACGCATCGCCGTCATTCATCGGCGGCTCGCTGGACGTGCTGAAGGGCTGCTTCGAGAAGGTTGGTCTGCGTGGCGTTCTCTGCTATGAAACCACAGACAGGAACGGGTCCGAGGGGCTGCGGCGGGGAATCGAAGAGAACCGCGCCTTCGCCCGCGCCGTGGAGAAGGAGCGCGCGGCCATGGGAAAGCAGCGCCTGGTGGAGGCGATGATCGGCGGCCACGCACCGTTCACTCTCTCCGACGAAGCCCTCTCCGGGCTGGCCGCCGTGGTGGAGTCCACGGGCCGCGGGTTTCACGTGCACGTTGCGGAAGACGACTATGACAACTCCTGGTCGCACAGCACCTTCCACAAGGACCCGCTGCGACGGCTCGACGATGCGGGCCTCCTGAACGCGAAGTCCCTTATCGGGCACGGGCTGCACCTCACCCAGGAGGACAGGGAGATCCTGAATGCCCGTGATGCATTTCTTGCCCACAACTGCCGCTCCAACATGAACAACCACGTGGGGTACAACACGGAGCTGGCCCACGTGAAGAATGTCGCGTTGGGCACCGACGGGATAGGGTCCGACATGCTGCTGGAGGCGAAGTTCGCCTACTTCCGTCATCGGGATTCCGGCGGGCCGCTGTGGCCGCCCGCGTTCATGCGCTTCCTGCAGTCGGGCAACGAGATCCTGCACCGCAGCTTCGGGGAGAGGTTCGGCCGGGTGGAGCCAGGGTACAAGGCCGACATCACCATCCTGGACTACGACTCACCGACACCACTCGTGCGGGAGAACGTGGCAGGGCACGCCATCTTCGGGATGGGCAGCCGCGACGTGGACACGGTGATCGTCAACGGGAAGATCATCATGGAGAGCAGGTCGTTCCGCTGGGACACCGCCGCGGTGTATGCCGAGGCCCAGGCGGCCGCCCGCGCCCTCTGGAAAAAGATGGATGAAAGCTGAAAGGTGGTGCTGGTGGACGCTGTGAATCGCCTCACGCTGCCGGATGTCCTTGCACAGAGCGCACTCTCGTACGCCGGGCGCCCCGCCCTTTCGATGGCGAACGGGGAGCCGATCACCTACGAGATTTTTGCCCAACGGGTGCGCGGCGCCGCCGCGCTGCTTGCCGCCGAGGGCGTGCGGCAGGGGGACAGGGTCGCGATCCTCTCGGAGAACATGCCCCCGTGGGGCATCGCGTATTTCGCAATCACCTGCCTTGGTGCCGTGGCCGTTCCGATCATGACGGAGTTCCCTCCCGCCCAGATTGCCAACATCGTCTCCCATGCGGAGTGCGGGGCGCTCATCGTTTCGGCCAGGCTTCGCGAGCGTGCCGCGCAGGTGGCCCCCGGCACGCAGATCCTCCCGATTGAGGGTTTTGCCGGGGTTGCCGATGGGCCCTTCGTATTCCCCGAGGTCGGTGAGGACGATCTTGCCGCCATCATCTACACCTCCGGTACCACGGGGCAGTCCAAGGGCGTGATGCTCACGCATCGCAACATCGTCTTCGATGCCATAGCAACGCACATGCTCGTCGGTCTGACACCCGATGACCGGCTCCTTTCCATCCTGACACTGGCGCACACCTACGAATGCACACTCGGCCTGGTGGCCGTGCTCTCGCGGGGCGCTTCGGTTTATTACCTCGACAAGCCGCCATCTGCCACGGCCCTGCTTCCCGCCCTGCAGCGCGTGAAGCCGACCATCGTGCTCTCGGTGCCGCTGGTCATAGAGAAGATCTACCGCGCGAAAGTGCAGCCGGAGCTGGAGAAGATGGCGCTCTACCGGGTGCCCGGAGTCCGCCGGATCCTCATCATGGCTGCGGGAAGGAAGCTGCGGACGGCCTTCGGGGGGAAGATCAGGATCTTCGCCGTTGGCGGGGCGGCCATTGCACCTGACGTCGAGAAATTCCTCGCCGAGGCGCGCTTCCCCTACGCCATT
>JBEKVA010000446.1:0-5329 GCA_049514475.1 Spirochaetia bacterium | reverse complement strand
CAGTGTCTGCAGCGCCATGACAGTGCCTCCTCAGTCCTCGAGCTTGTTCGCGTACTTGCTCAGCAGGAACACGTCGATCACCGCGAGCGTGCAATAGATCACGATGAACGCGATGAGGGAGCCAAGCACGTCTCCCGGTGAAACGGAGCGGGAGGCCGCATCCTGCGTTCTCAGAAGCCCGTAGACGATCCACGGCTGGCGCCCGATTTCAGCAAGTATCCAGCCCAGCTCGCTGGCGAGGTAGGGCAGGACGATGGCCACCGTCATGATCCAGAGGAACCACCTGTGGTTCGTTATCTTGTCCCGCCAGGCAAGGATGAGGGCGATAAGGGCGAGGAGCACGAACAGGAAGCCGAGCCCGACCATGCCGCGGAAGGCCACGAACGGCACGAACACCGGCGGACGCTCGCTGGGCGGGAAATCGTTCAGCCCTTTCACGGTCGCGTTGGCGTTGTGATAGGCCAGGATGCTGAGGCCCTTGGGAATGCCGAGAGCCTGGATGATGTTCCCTTCCTTCATGACCCGCGGCAGCTCCAGGAGGTAGAAGGGGGCCGCGGTTTCAGTCTCCCACTGCGCCTCCATTGCAGCGAGCTTTGTCGGCTGGAACTTCGCCACCTGAAGGCCCGAGAGGTCGCCGGCAACGATGATAAGGATCGAGGTGACGATCCCGAAGGTTGCGGCAATCCTGAAGGACCTCTTGAACATCGCCTCTTTGCGCCGGCGCAAGAGCTGGATGGCCGAGATCCCCATGATGAAAAACGCGGTGAGGGTGTAGGCGGCGACGATCACGTGGAAGAACTTGATCCAGGCGTAGGGGTTCCAGATCAGCGCGCCGAAGGACACCAGCTCCGCCTTGCCCGCCACGATTTCGTACCCGCGCGGCTTCTGCATCCAGCCGTTGGCCAGCAGTATCCAGAGGGCGGAGAGGGTGCTCGCCGAAGCCACCACCCACATGATGGCGGCGTGAACGCCGCGGGACACCCGTTTCCAGCTGAACACCCACAGCCCGATGAATGTCGATTCCACGAAGAAGGCCACGGTGGCCTCGATGGCAAGGGGCGCGCCAAATATGTCCCCGACGAACTTCGAGTACTCGGCCCAGTTCATCCCGAACTGGAACTCCAGCGTGATCCCCGTCACCACCCCGACGGCGAAATTGACCAGGAGCAGCCGGCTCCAGTATTTCGCCATTTTCAGGAATGTCTCGTCCCCCGTGCGCGCGTAGCGGCTCTCCATGTAGGCCACCATCACGGTGAGCCCCAGGGTGAGCGGCACGAACAGGAAGTGGAACAACGCGACGGTGGCGAACTGCACTCGTGAGAGCGCCTCGACTGCCATGGGTCCCATGAGCGAAAGGTAGCATGCGGTCTCGCTTTTTGACAACACTTTGCGCGCCGCCTCCTCCCGTGTACACTCCCCTCGGCATGGTGAGCAATCAAAGCCGGCCGCGCCGGCAACGCCGTCTTCGACGGCATCGTCGTCTGCGACGGCAGGACTGGCTGCGCCAGCAGGGGACGCCGGGGCGACGTCACCTGGTGCTGAGCGTTGCCCTCGGGGAAGCGTCAGGCATACTGCTGGTCCTGCAGACGGCCCTCCTCGTGACGGTGGGCGAGGGCCTGATCCTCCGCCACGCCGCCCTTTCCGCGCTGGTCCCCGTGTTCCTCGGGGCCCTGGCGGTCATCGCTCTGCGCGCGGCGGCGACCTGGTGGGCGCGGCGGTCGGGGGCGGCATACTCGGCGGTGGCCCGACAGACCCTGCTCGGCGCCTGCATGACGCATCTTTCCCGCATCGGCCCCGTTGCCCTGGCCGGCATGCGCGCCGGGGAAATCGCGCACACCACCGTGGACGCGGTGGAAGCCCTTGATGCCTACTTCTCCCGGTATCTTCCCCAGCGCGCCATCGCGACGCTCCTTCCCTTCACGATCCTCGCCGCGGTTTTCCCCCTGGACTGGATATCGGGGCTCGTCCTGGTGCTCACGGCGGTGTTCCTGCCGGTGAGCATGATCCTCATCGGGGAGGAATCCCACGAGCGCAACCGGCGGCTCTGGGGCAGGCTCGCCCTCATGAGCGGCCGTTTCCTCGACATCCTGCAGGGGCTGACCACCGTGCGGATGTTCGGCGCCTCGCGCCGGGAGGCGGGAGAGATCGAGCGCGCGGCGCATGAATACCGCGTGCTCACCATGTCGGTCCTGCGCATCGCCTTTCTCTCCTCCTTCATGCTGGAGCTCATCTCCGCCGTCAGCATTGCCATTGTCGCCGTCATCTCGGGGCTGCGGCTCCTGGCAGGCGGCATGAGCTTCCGGCCGGGGTACTTCATTCTGCTCATCGCACCCGAATATTTTCTCACCCTGCGCCAGCTTGGCACCTTCTACCATGCGCGGATGGAGGCCGCGAGCGCAGCGGAACAGATCAGGACGCTGCTCGAAACACCTGCCGCCGAGGAGACGCCGATCACCGCGGCCCATGGGCAGGGGAATCCGCGAAAGGAGCCCTGCGGCGCTCCTTTGATTGCCTTCCGCGATGTCAGCTTCGCCTGGCCCGGGCGGCAGGTGCTCCGCGCGGCGGCCTTCCATGTCGGCGCGGGAGAGCACGTGGCAGTGATGGGGGAAAGCGGGGCCGGGAAGAGCACCATCCTTACGCTTCTGCTCCGATTTGCCGCGGCGCAGGAGGGGACCATCGAGGTCGATGGGCTGCCTCTCGGGTCCCTCGACATCCGCGGGTGGCGGGAGAGACTTGCCTGGCTCCCCCAGCGGCCCACGCTCTTCAGCGGAACGATAGAAGAAAACATGAGGCTGGGAATGCGCGGGGCGAGTGAAGCCGCGGTGGTGGATGCGGCCCGCCGTGCATACGTGGCGGAGTTCCTGCCCCGGCTGGCCGACGGGCTGCAGACGCGCGTGGGCGAGGGCGGGCACGGCCTGTCGGTAGGGCAGGCGCAGCGCGTGGCGCTGGCGCGCCTGTTCCTCCGGGAGCCTTCCCTGGTGCTCCTCGATGAGCCGACGGCCCATCTCGACGAGGAGAGCGCGCGCCTTGTCGAAGACGGCATCAGGTCCCTTTCCGCCGGCCGAACGACGATCACCGTCACTCACAAGCCGCTCACGGCGGGCATGAGGGATCGTGTCCTCGTGCTGCGGGACGGAAAGATCGGGGAGCCCGCATGAGACTCTGGCTGCGCCTGCTGAAGCTGCTTCGTCCCTACTGGCGCAGGGTGCTCTTCGGCGTCTTCCTTTCCCTCCTGGCTCTCGGTGCCAACATGGGCCTGCTGGCCCTTTCCAGCTGGTTCATCACCTCCATGGCGATTGCCGGGGTCCTGGGGGCTGTCATGGACTACACGCTTCCCGCCGCGGCCATCCGTGCCCTCGCCCTGGCGCGCGCGGGGGGACGCTACGCGGAACGCCTGGTGAACCACGATACGACGCTGCGCATCCTCGCGGGGCTACGGGTATGGTTCTTCAAGAGCATCGAGCCCCTTGCCCCCGCCCGCCTGCAGGCGCAGCGCCGGGGGGTGGTGCCCGCGCTGGCGGCAGTGCTCGCCCTGATCGGGGTGGTCATCTTCCTGGAGCGCTTCGATAAGCGGCTGGCATGGATAGACCTTTGCGGTCTTCTCTTTGCTGGGGTCATCCTGCCCCTGCTCCTTCGCGTTGCGGGAGAAAGGCCCGGCCGGGAAAAGGTAGGCCATGCGGCAGAGCTGCGCTCCGCTGTCGTGGAGGGCGTGCAGGGAATGGCCGAGCTGATCGTGCTGGGAGCGGAGCAGGAGCACGGCGAACGGCTGGCGGCGAGCGGCCGCGCGCTGGCTGCCAGCCAGCTTCGCCTTTCCTCGCTGCAGGGTGTGGGAGAGGCGGGGATCGTCGCGGCCAGCTCACTCGCCGTCTGGGCAGCGGCATTCGTCCTGGCGCTGCCTGTTTCCGCAGGGTCCCTGGCGGGTGCGGACTTTGCCATGCTCACCGTGCTCGTCCTGGCCAGCTTCGAGGCGATACTGCCGTTGCCGGTGGCAATCCAGCGCGCGGGGGAAATGGCCGCCGCTGCCCGGCGTCTCTTCGAGCTCATCGACCAGCCTCCCGCGGCGGCCGAGCCGGAGAGCGCCGCTGTCCCCAGCCGCTGGCACGCGGCTCCCCCGCTGGGACTGCGCGTGCGCGATCTTCGTTTCCGCTATTCCGAGGACCAGGATTGGATATTCGATGGCCTGTCCCTGGAGGTCCCTCCGGGAAGCACGACGGCCCTGATCGGCCCCACCGGGGCCGGCAAGAGCACCCTTGTGAACATCCTGCTTCGATTCTGGGAGTACCAGGATGGCAGCATCCAGCTCTCGGGGCAGGGCGGTCCCTCCGTCGAGCTGCGGTCCCTGCCGGGAGAGCAAGCGCGGTGGCTTTTCTCAGTGATGCCGCAGGCGCCTCACCTGTTTCATACCTCGATCCGCGACAACCTCCTTGTTGCCTGGCCGCGGGAAGAAGACCCGGGCGATGAGGTGCTGCACTCGGCACTGGAAGCGGCAGGGCTGGCGGAGTTCATCGACGCGCTCCCCGAGGGCCTTTCCACGAGCGTCGGGGAGCTGGGCAGGGAGGTCTCAGCCGGAGAGGCACGGCGGATAGCCCTGGCACGGGCCCTGCTCAAGGACGCGCCCCTGTACATTCTCGATGAGCCGACGGAGGGCCTGGACGAGGCTGCCGCCGAGGGGCTCCTGCGCTCGGTGACTTCCCGCGTGCGCGGCAGAACTCTCATCGTGATCAGCCATCGGGCCCGGGACCTCGATTTTGCCGACCATGTTCACAGGCTGGAGATTGACAGGTGAGCCGAAAAAAATATACTGGGGGCGATTGCGGGTGTACCCCGGTGCCCGCATTGTATATCTTTTAACCCAGCAAAATCGTGATGGACAAAGTCCTCTGAACCTCGAAGCCCACAGGAGGCATCCATGAGCTTTCCTTCGGTGAAGGAAGAGGCGGGGAGGAGGTGGACCCGGTCGCTTCTGCCGGGGACGGCCGTTCTTTCTCTGCTCCTGACCGCCACTACCGCGGTCCTGGTTGCCGCGCCCGATCTCTCAAGCATGCGCGCGCGTTCCATCCTTATCCTGGTTCTCGAAGCGATGCTGACCGCGGCCGTCGTTGCCGTCTGGCGGTTTCCCCGCGGCCTTCAGACGCCGGGGTCCAGACAGAGCGCCAATATTCTTCGCAACATCCTCGAAAGTTCTCCCGACATGATCTTCGTGAAGGACCCCCTGCTGCGTACGGTCCTCTGCAACTCGGCGTTCGCCTCCGCTTTGGGGAGGCGGGCGGAGGAGCTGTACGGCAAGACCGATGTGGAAATCGGCTGGAGCGAGGAGATGGTAAAGGGG
>JBEKVA010000445.1:0-3545 GCA_049514475.1 Spirochaetia bacterium | reverse complement strand
ACGACCTCAGTGGTGGCCCTATACCGAAAGATCTCGAACCGGGTGGTATCCAAATACCCCCCTGAAAACGGATGCGCGAAGGATCGCTCTACTTTCTCGTCCACAACAATTGACAATATCTCAGCACCGCGTCCTTTCGGATCTTCCTGGGCACGGTCTTGAACCGTTCGCGTGAAGAGGCCATGACCTGCTCGGAGGTTGCCCCGACGATGACGGTGTTGTCTTTAAGACGCGCAGGGTCGGCGTTTGGTGTCTCTCGTGAGCGTAAGCAGTGGTCGGCCACGGTCTTAAGACGCCCCGCCCCCCGAATCTTCTCGACCCGCAGGATGCAGTAGCGATTCCCCTCACCCACGGCTAGGAAGTATAGAGCGGGCGGGGCGGCAAATCAACCGAAAGCGTTGATTTGTACTCACTACGTCAATTTTTGCTCCGCTTCGCTTCTCAAAAATGTGACCCGCTCGCCAGGTTGGTGCCCCCCTGGACCCCGAAGAGCCTGGGTTGGGCGTTTGGGCTCCCCGCCCAGGGCCGCTCTTGCCAAGCGGCGCTCCGCTCCCACCTTGCCCTGCCTGCGGTGGGGTGCAGTGGCCCCAGAAAGCCGCAAAGCCCAGTCCTCGCCATGCTCTGCCTTCAGCCGTTGCTCGGACGGCGGGCTGTGGAAAGACACACGGCAAGGCCTTCGCAGCGTTCGTCATAGGCCCACCTCGCGTGTCCCTATGCTGTCTTTCCCACGGGTGCAGCGGCTTTTCCCCCGAGAAAAAGCTCCTCAAGCTCTCCCTCGTATGCCTCCTCACCAGGACCCAATCCGTCACCGACCACACCACCCAGGTCCTCCTCCACAGGAATCTCCTGGAACAGGGACAACTGTCTCTCACTCATTCGCTCCTCCTTCCTCAGCCTTGCGTCTCTCCTGGCCGCCTATGCCTTGGGCGTGTACTCGGCCAATGTGAAGCAGACAAACTCACTTCACTCTCCGCCGCGCGTCTATTGACCTCGTGAGGTTCACCGTTTCCACGGCAACCGCGCGCAGGCCTCAGCCACCATACGCTTCCCCATGGCACTCTCCCGTTCCTCAAGAACTCGCACACGTTCCTCTGCCAACTGGCGCTCGCGCTCAGGCCGCTCCACCCTTACGGCTTCATCATAAGAGCGTTGGTGCGCCAGGCGCTCTTGTTCTAGAGCTTTTCGAACCCATCGCGGAAAACGGTCGGCAATAAATGACAGGCCCCCACGTTCCTGGGGATCCCTTGCTGCACTCCTTACAACTCTGGCGATCTCTTCTGGTGCCTTGCCTTCGGCGAGCAACCGCCGGGCCCCTTCATGGAATCGCCGGTCATGTGTGAGCCCTATGATGTCGGCGAGCTCGCGAAGCACCTGGTCTTCAGGTTGCGAAGTGGACAGGGGGGCAGCAGGTCGTCGGGATGGCTGCGTGGAACGCGCGAGCGCTTCCCCTTTCATTGGATCTCGTTCGGATTGGATATAGTTTGTGTGATCCTGGATTACAGGGGGGTGTGATCCTAAATCATAGGGGGTGTCATCCACGATGACAGGGGGGTACCTCTTCACTTCGATCGGCATGAGCTGGTAGGCGTTGGAAGTCACCCCGCCATCGGGACGGAAGCGAGGCGTACGCTTAAGGTAGCCGCGGGCTTCCAGGCGCGAGATGCTGCGTGCCACCGTCTCACGGGCGCATCGGGCGAGCTTGGCCAGTGTTGCCATGGACGGCCAGCAGACCCCGTCAGAGTCTGCATGCTTGGCCAAGGCGATGTACACCAAGATATCAACTGGGCCGAGATCCTGGTCCTCGAGTACGATGTTTTCGATGAGCGTGAACGGCAGACGCCGACGCTCCACTCCGACGGAATCACTTTGCATGGTCCCCTCCAGAGGCGTGGCGCTCGGGACATACTTCGAGCGCTGATTTTTGCTTGACGTTCCGGAAGGTTTGTGCTAATGTCGTGATTACCAAGGCACGACATTAGCTGCCCACCAGGGCCGCAAGCAGGCCCCCGCAAGACGCGGGGGTTTTGCATTGTTAGGCTGTTCAACGAACAGCCGCGTGTCATTCGATTATGGATTCCCTATAGGCTTGACCCCTCCCAGAGTCGCCGCACAGCATACAATGCCGGCGTGCATCTTGCAACACTTAACGCTTCGGCTCGCCGGTTGCTGAGAGTTTTGCCGTTGCATAGCCAAAACTTTTTTGCCTCCTTTTGGCGCAAGAAAAAAGGCGACGAGAAAATAGCGGTGCATCCATATCGTGCACCCTCTGCTATCTTTTCGTCGCCTCCGTTTTCGGTCGGCAACTTGACCCGCGTGCGGCTTCCGTCTTTCAACGGACCTGGTGGCTATCAAACCGCACTGTATCTACGAATACTACAACCAGTGTGCGTGCGCGTCAAGGTTGAACATTATTTTGTTGGCAGCCGGTCAGCCCCGTGGCCTCTTTCTAGTGCTCCTCGAGCATTTCTTTGAAATCTCGATAGCTGACGATCCGCACTGACCTGAACGGATCGAGCTCCAGGAGATCGCTGTCGCCTGAGACAAGAAAGGTTGCTTTCGCCTCTACTGCAATTTCGAGAAGGTAATCATCGTTGGGATCTCGGCATGCCTTAATTCGTCGCTTAGGCGTAACGAGCTTCGCCTTACGATGGATGAATCGGAGCATGATTGCGAGGCGCTGAGGGCCAATGATTTTCTTGATCTTCGGCCGAGCAAGGACAGCCCCGATTTCGGAGATTTGCCGCGCATCGGTGACGACCTCAACCTTACCGCTCTGAATCAAGGTTAGAAGATCAGCAACCTTCTTTCCGAAAAGGAAGCTGATCCAGAGATTCGTATCAATGACTGCGCGCACGGGCAGTCCGGGTACTCCTAACCGCTTTCACTTCCGCGGTGATCTCCTCCATGGTTATCGGAGCGTCTTTGAGCTCGCGCTGAACCCGGCGCAGCTCTTCGAAAAGTGTCTGGTCATCGAGGTAGCGTGCGAGCGTCTCCTTCTCTTTTTGCGGAAGTCGGTCAACGAGTTTCTTGACTTGCATGAAATCTAGATCGAGCTGAACCGTCATTTCCATAGCCTCTCTCTATCATTATACCAAATCCGAAGCGGCCGGCGTACCTCTCCGCTTCGAATCTCACGTAATACCCAAAGAGTAACAGCCGTCACCGCAGCCCCTTATCGAGCATGCTGGTCATGTCTCTGTCGAACCGCTCTGCGATTGTCCTGAGAGTAGCCTCGTACTTCTCCCGTGCCGCAGCTTTCTCCAGCCCGTTGATTGCTAGGTCGCGCTCGAGGGCGCGCTGTGCCTTTCTGACTTCGGACCTCATGCTCCGGTGCGCGGACCTCATCGCAGCCCCTCGCGCTGTACGTACTCCACGATTACCTGCCGCAGGCCTGTAGACAGATCCATCTCTCTCGCTCGGAAGTGTGCCGCAAGCTGCGCCTTCAAAGCGGGGGAAAGACGAATGCCTACGACGACCGACCGGTCTTTCGGAAGGCCTGCCAGGCGCTCACTTTCCCCGCCCAGGATCCGCTTTGCTGCCGCCGT
>JBEKVA010000444.1:0-3565 GCA_049514475.1 Spirochaetia bacterium | reverse complement strand
CATCAACTTACGAGCTGTTTTCATATTCTTCCTCCGTTGCACTTCCCTGATTCGCCTATACACTATCAACGGTCACCAGATAGAGCAATGTGCGGCAAACACAGCTACCTACCGGGGGTGTCAAGGGTCATGATATTCCCCACCCTGGGGTCACGAAGATTCCCCACCCCATCAGCCAGGATTAGACTCACGTTGCGGGGGGGGTATTCCAACACGACCCCGTCGGAGAAAACGCGGCTACGGCAATCCTCAGAGGTCGTTTCAGTCACTTGGACACGATCAACGGGTGGAGTCCCCAAGGGAGCGATTTTCGGCACCCATGACTTCGCGTCGGTAGGACCTGCCCTTGGCCGTGATGATCTTGGTGGCCGAGGAGACCAAGCGGTCCAGAATCGCTCCGCCGACAACAGTGTCAGGGAAGATGGCGTACCAGTCTTCGGGAGGGCGATTGGAGGTGAGGATGGTGGAAGCCCGCCCGAGCCTTTCCTCGGCCAACACGTAGAGCAACTCAGCTTCCCGCTGGTCAAGTTTGCGGAAGGCGAAGTCGTCAAGGATAAGCAGATCGACGGAGACGGCCCGCCGCAGAATGCGCTCGGCTCGTTCAGAGCTGTCAGACAGCAACTCGGCGAGCAGTTTTTGAGTGGTGCGGAACAGCACGTGATGACCGCGCCGTACGGCTTCGTGCCCGATGGCTTTCACAGCGTGGGTCTTGCCGATGCCCGGAGGCCCCCCGATGACAAGGTTCTGCTTCTGGCTGATGAAATGACAGGTTGCCAGGTCTCGCAGCACTGAGGCCGGCAGCGCCTGCTCATTGAAACGGAAGTCGAAGTCCTCGAATGACTTCTGCACTCCGAAGCCGGCGGCCTTCAAGCGTTTACTCAGCATGTTGTCCTCTCGATTGACCAGCTCGTCCTGGACCAGTAGCGAGAGGAAATCCAAGTGACCAAGGTTGTTGGTTTGGGCTTCGCTGAGCCTTACATCCAAGGCCTGCCACAGCCCGGGCATCTTCAACCGTTTCAGCTGGTCCCGCAATTGGTGTCGCATCTCCATGGAACTCCCTCCTGCTTCAATTGGTGTAATACCTGACATCGCGCACCATCTGCGCGCCGAACTCTGATAGCGGCAGCTCATGCTGGAAGGCCGGCCACCGAGCTGCGGCTTCCATCATCCGCTTCAGCGTGGCCGGAAGCACCACCGAGCGGCTCTTGGCGCGCTGACAGACTTCCTCGAAATAAGAGCGCCCGTGATGGGTCGCCATGACGTCCAGCATCCCACGGGCCCTGCGGGCGTTCAGGTAGGCATGGGGCTGAAGCACCGAGGCCAGCAGTTCCACCGCGGCCGGCCCGAAGGCGCGCCCCTTTTCCAAAATCCAGCCCGGATAGCCGCCATTCATCATCGTTCGCACCTCCGCGGGGAAGTCCTCTGCCACCCAGTAAATCCGTTGATGATCGTTGAGCACGTACTGACGGAGGAGGTGCTCGTTGTTGTCGTAGAGCTGTAACAGCGGGGCGGCGTATCGGGCCCACACCCGCAGTCCCCGCCAGGCTGGCGGAAGGGAGAAGCGGCTCTTGTTGAAGGTGAGAAACTGGTCCCCCGCATGCACGCTGACATGTTTCCACTCGGGGGCTTGAAAGCGCTCGGCAGGCAGCGCCTTCAGCGTAGACCGTTCCACCTCGAAGGCCTCCATAGGAGCCACCCCGGTGGTTCCGTGCTCCCTGCGCCCGTAGTCCTCGCGGCACCACTGCAGGGCACGGCGGTTGAGCTCGCCAAGGTCCGCGCTGGGGTACAGGGCTTTGAGCATCCCGAACAGTTCCCGTGCCACGGGGACGAATCGCTCTACCTTTCCCTTGTCGGTGCTGCGTGCCACACGGCAGGGGTCGACGAAAACCCCGTAATGTTCGGCCGCCTCGGCCAGCGCTCGATTGATCTGAGGATCCCAGAGATCGGGCTTGATGACGGCCGACTTCAAATTGTCCGGCGAGATGAACTGCGTGGCCCCACCGTAATACTCCAGCATCAGCACCACGCTGCCCACGAAACTCCCCTTGTCCTGGCTGAAGACGAACTGCACGTAGGGAAGCCGACTGTGGGTCAGCACTCCGCAGAACGCCCACACGGTACGAGCGGCGCCACGGGCTGCGTCCTGCAGCGTTCCGACTTTTCCGTAATCCAGCTGCGTCTCCAGCCCCGGGGGCAGCTCGATGCGGATCATCCGTTTTCGTTCGACCCGACTCAGTCCCTGCTGGCGGGCGAAGCGCTTGAACGTCGCGTAGCTCACCGATAGCTCATACTTCGTGCGGACCACCAGAAACGCCGTCTTTGGTTTCAACGCCTCCTGGGATCGGTTGATAAGTTCCCGAAGCTCATTCACGTGGGGCAGCAGTTGCTCACTGCCAGGAGCAGGACGCTCGTTTCGAGCGGGAAGCAGATTCTGGACGACCTGGTAGAATTGTTGATCGTCCATGGACGTCCCTGAGGGCGCCAAGCCAAGGTTTCCAAACCTTTCCAGGTAATACCGCACGGTCTTGCGATCGCGCCGCTCGTTGACGGCGATATGTGAGAGTGACTGCCCGGCTTGCCATCGCCGGTAGATCTCCCATAGGTCGCGCTTCTTCATCCTTCGATAGCCCATCCTTGATGTCTCCCCTCTGGAGACACCCTACCGGCGATCGTCGGGGTGGGGAATTGTGATGACCCTGACGGAGCGAAACCTGGGGAATCTACGTGACCCTATTGACCCTGAGGGTGGGGAATTGACGTGACCCCAGCTCCCGCTCAGCTGGGGATTCTATGTGAGCCCGGACAGAGGATTGCGTCAACACTGCAGACGATACGCCCGTTGAAGCTTTTTAAGAATTGTTCCAAATAGGATCTGGTCGGGATAGCCACCAGCCATGCTGACTGATACCCGTCGTACGCTCACGCAAACACGCGCCCCGATTTTCAATAGCTTCAGCCTCAAGGTCTGGCATGTGGCTTCTGCCATTCGAGTTCCCCGAAGTCCGACAGTGCGAAGTTCGTTCATGATCACGTACGCCAGAGAGGAGAACCATAAGCGAATTTGATTCGCACGCATCGTGGCCGAACTTGTTCTGTCAGCAAACAAATGCAACTGCTGTTCCTTAATACGGTTCTCCATTTCCCCGCGGGCACAGTAGATCTTTTCATAGAGTTCTTGCCCCTCGTATTCATCAGAGCCAAGGTTGGTCACCACGAACCGCGGGTTCTCTCCCTTGTCCATGTACTCTGCCTTGGCCACCACCCGTCGGCTACGGGCCCAACTGCTGCGCGTGCGGTAGGAAAACTGTATGAATCGTCGTGATGCCCGCCCCGAGATGGCCCAATCTCGCTTGGCTTTCTTCATGGGTCGGGTGATACGCTTCAAAAGACGCTTGTTTTTCGCCAGTCCCAGCAGGTATTTCACGCCATGAGCTTCGCACCATCGCATCAGCTCATCTCGGCAGAAGCCGCTATCACCTCTGAGCAAGATCTTCACCAGCGGCCACTTGTGACGGATGATCTTTACCAGCCTTTCCAGCACCTGCACGGATCCTGCGCTAGCGTC
>JBEKVA010000443.1:0-3565 GCA_049514475.1 Spirochaetia bacterium | reverse complement strand
TGACGTAGTGCTGGGTGCGACGGATGTGGTTGCCGGTCTCGTTGTCCCGTGTCTCTGCAAGCGAGCCCATAGCCACCATGGTCGCATCCTGGATCGCATTGATCTGTCGCGTGCGCCGCTGGACCTCCTGTTCCAGGAACTCGCTCTTGTCGCGCAGGAAATCTCTCACGCTCTTGAGGCGGAGATGCGTACGCACGCGAGCCGCCAAAATGGGGGGGCTGATCGGCTTGGTGATGTAGTCGACTGCTCCGATGTCGAGGCCGCGCTGTTCATCTTCGATTTCTGACCGTGCAGTGATGAAGATCACGGGAATGTCCACTGTTTTGGGATTCTCCTTCAGCCGCGCGCAGACCTCGTATCCATCCATGCCAGGCATCATGACGTCGAGCAGGATCAGATCAGGAGGGACTTCAGCGGAAGACAGCCGCAGGGCCGTTTCTCCATCACGGGCGACTTTTGTTTGGTATGTCGTCTTCAGGAGCGAGCTTATGAGGGAGATGTTGTCCGCCGCATCGTCCACGATCAGGACGGTGTGCCGGCGCGCATGCTCAATCGAGTCTGCCATCGACATCCTTTCTTCCGCGGGCTGATCGGATTCTTTCCTGAAGATTTTTCACCAGAGGCAGCGCCTCGGCGAAATCGAACGCGTGCACCACATCGGCCAGCTTTTTCAACTCTTCAGGGCTGCTGAACTCTTCTGCCGACTTCCGCAGGGAGTCGAACGCCTCCAGCGCTTCGCTGTCGCTTTCTTCAATCAAACGGGCGAGATTCCCCACCGCGGTCTCCAAGTCCTGCAAGAGGCGGGCCGGGGCATCGATTTCACCCGCATCATTATCCTGCTGCCGCAGCGCGGAGCGGATCGTCCGCACGGCGGCTCCCAGCGCTGCGTCCAGCTGGATTCGAATCTCCTCAATCTTCTCTGCGGAACCCTTCACCCGCAGTTGCTTCTCAAGCTCAGCCGCGATGTCCTGAACGGCACGCACGCCAAGGGTCCCTGCGACTCCCTTCAGTGTGTGCGCGAGCCTCTCGGCGAGATCGTGCTCGGAATTTGTCAGTGCCTTCCCGATGTCATGCGCACAACTCGCTTGTCCATCGACGAACCTCACCAGCAGACTGCGGTACAAGCGGCGATTTCCTGCGACTCTCCGCAGACCTCCATCGACATCCACGCCTTCGATGGGAGGATACGACTCCTCGCCTTCCCGCGCCGGAGCGGTCTCGGAAGCCACTCGAGCCGGTCCCGAGGGGCGGTAGAATTGGCTCATCGTCTCGAACATCGCATCAGGGTCGATGGGTTTGCTGATGTGGCTGTCCATCCCCACCTCCACCGCTTTTCGACGTTCCTCTTCCAGTGCATGGGCGGTCATTGCAATGATCGGCAAAGAGGCTCCCCAGGGCTGTGAACGGATACGCCGTGTCGCCTCGTACCCGTCAACTTCCGGCATCTGGATGTCCATCAGCACCATGTCGAACCGCGCGGCGGGCGGGGCGAGTTTCTCGATCGCCTCGCGGCCGTTTGACGCGATCACAACCTCCACCCCCGCTCCCCTCAGCAGCTCGACGGCGATCTGCTGGTTGATCTCATTGTCTTCCGCCAAGAGTACCCGGGCGCCTCGGAGATCCTTGGCCCTCGCATTGTCACGCTGCTGATCCACCATGCTCGGCAGCAGATCAGGGGCGAAAATGCGGATGATCGCGTCAGAGAGCGTCGATGCGGTGATCGGCTTTGCAAGAAACTCGGCGGCCCCCGCCGCGCGCGCATCCATTCGTTCGGATCCACCCTCGCCAAAAGCGCTCATGAGAATCACGGCAGGCGTGTTTTTGGCGAAACCGGCAGTGGTGATTTTCCGGGTGGCCTCGATTCCGTCGATCCCCGGCATCTTCCAATCCATCAGGATCAGGCGGAATGGATCCGACTCGTCGACCCTTCGAACCGATTCCAGAGCCCCTTCGCCGGAATCCGTGGTCTGCACGCGGAACTTCATCGACAAGAGCATCTCGCTCATGATCTGACGCGCGTGAGAATTGTCATCAACGACCAGAACGTGCATGCCCGCAAAGTGCTGGGGAATGAGACGTCTCTTCTGCGACCTCTTCGCCCCCACGCCGAACCACGCGGTGAAAGTGAACGTGCTGCCCTGGCCCGGAACGCTCTCCCCCCAGATCTGGCCGCCCATCAGCTCTACCAGGCGCCGCGTGATACTCAGTCCAAGTCCCGTCCCCCCGTAGCGGCGCGTCGTGGAGCTGTCCGCCTGGGTGAAGGGGCGGAACAGCTTTGCTGTCTCCTCTGGCGACATGCCGACGCCCGTATCGCGCACGACGAAGCGCAGCTTCACTTTTTCACCCGTGCGTTCGAGGAAATCCGCTTTCAACTCGATCTCCCCGGCCTCCGTGAACTTGGCAGAGTTTCCTATGAGGTTCATCAACGCCTGGCCGAGGCGATGGGGGTCCCCCACCAGTTCCTGGGGGATCTCCGAGGGGATGTTCGTCATCAGCTCGAGGCCCTTGGCAAAGGCGTTTGGGCCGGCGATGCTCATCACGTCCCCCACCACCGTATCCAGGTTGAAGTTGACGTTCTCGATAGTCAGCTTTCCTGCCTCGATCTTGGAGAAGTCCAGGATGTCGTTGATCAACCCCAGAAGTGAGACGCCGGCATTATGGATCTTGGACACGTAGTCTTGCTGCTGGGGGGTAAGACCTGTCTTTAAGGCGAGATTCGTAAAGCCAATGACCGCGTTCATCGGCGTGCGGATCTCATGGCTCATATTGGCGAGGAAGCTGCTCTTGGCGAGGTTGGCCTCCTCGGCGGCGCTCTTGGCCTCCTTCAGCTGCCCGACCAGTTCCTCCAGCCTCCGGTTCAGGGTTTCCAGCTCCCCCTGCGCTTCGATGAGCGTCTTATTGTGCCGTACGGCGCTTTCGTACGTGGAAAGCAGCAGGTTCAACAACCTCTGCCGGGTGGACCGCACGACGCGTCTCGTACCCGCGACAGTGACGGTGAACTGCTCCTCCCTGTCGTCGGAGCTCCGGGACGGCATCGATGAAAGAATCGCTTCGATCTTGGAAAGGAGCGCCTTGGCCTGATACGGCTTTGTCAGATAATAATCGACGCCCGCCTCGACCCCGAGAATGACATCCTGGGGATCCGAAAGGGAGGTGAGGATAATCACTGGAATGTCGCTCAAATGCGCGTCATCCTTGATCTCCCGGCACATCGTGTATCCATCCATGACCGGCATCACGACGTCACTGATGACGAGGTGGGGACGGCTCTCGCGTATGGCCTTCAGGGCATCCGCACCGTTGCCCGCAACGCGCACACGGTACCCGGCCCGTTCCAGGGTGTGAGAGAGCTGCACTGCCTGGGTCCTGCTGTCCTCCACCACGAGGATCTCAAACCCTTGAACGGTCCTCTCCTGTGTACTCACGACGGCATCCTCATGGGGTCTATCGATGCTTCGGCAAGAGTTACAACGGCGGCGGCAATCCCTTCCGGCGTCATCGTGTACGATGCGCCACCCAATCTCACCGCCTCTCCGGGCATTCCGAACACCACGCAGGACTCTCG
>JBEKVA010000442.1:0-3580 GCA_049514475.1 Spirochaetia bacterium | reverse complement strand
CGTCGGCTGCAAGTCCCGGTGCGCGATTACTTTTCCACGATTCTCCCCGGACTCGCTGATCGCCCGATCCAGCGCCTGCCCGAACTTACTCCGACTGCCTGGGCCACGCAGCGTCCGTAGTCATCCTGCCTGGTGACCCCTCACAGGAGTTGATGCCGAAACTCCCAACACGAGCACGGGTTCCACCAGTCAGTCATTGCCGTTGTTAATGCTACCCGTTTATTTCCCAACCCGGCTCGGCCCGGCCATCACAGCGAACTGTGCTTAGACTCACAGACCTGCATCAGGACTGAGTGGAAAATAAAATTGGATCAGTGTCGTGAGTCGTCAGGAGCCCTTCCTGGCAGTGGCGCACTCGAGGACGAGCAGTGGAGCGCGTCGGCACGGACAGAAGGTGATCGGCGCAGTTCAATCGAGAGGAGGTTCTCGATGAACCAAAAAATACTTATTGCACTGGTGTTAATTCTGGTTTTCTGCGGTTCAGCCCTATCCCAAACAGGTGTCAAGAAGAAAAGACCACTTCCCTACGAGTACGGCCGTGTCATCATCGACAACTACTCCGACAAGGCGAACCTTGCGCCCGTCGTCTTCGAGCATTGGATCCACCGTTCCATGTTCACCTGCAGAGTCTGTCACGTGGACGTCGGTTTTGCGATGAAGGCGGGAGCCACGGGCATCACCGCCGCGGACAACGCGCGAGGCTATTACTGCGGTACCTGTCATAACGGGAAGAGGGTGGGTGACGGAAAAACGGTCTTCCAAGCCTGCTCTAGGAAAGTGAACTTGGAAGACGAGAAAAGATGCGTGCGATGCCATTCCTACGGACAGAAGGTCGCTTCGGATTTTGACTTCTTCAAATTCAGTGAACCGCTTCCCAAAGAGCGCTTCGGGAACGGGCTGGATTGGGAAAAATCGGAGGAGTTGGGACTCATCAAGCCGGCAAGTTTTCTCGAGGGCGTCTCCACTTCAAAGGGAAATGCCTTCGTCGTGCAGAAAGACTTCGCGCTCGACCCTAAGGTTGAGGGAATGCCTGACATCATCTTCTCCCATAAGAAACATACGGTCTGGAACGGATGCGAGCTCTGCCACCCAGATATATTCATGGGCGTGAAAAGGGGCACCGTGAAGTACTCGATGGTGGACATATCGCAAGGAAAGTCCTGCGGCGCGTGCCATACCACGGTGGCATTTCCTTTGACGGATTGCCAGCGCTGCCATTCCAAACCGGTACAACCCTGAGCCGAGGCGTCCATGTTCTTCGCGACACATTTCAAGGCGAAGATGATCACGGTAGTGCTATTCCTGGGGCTCGTCGGCCTGTGCAGCGTGCGGGCTATGGGCGGGCCCCAGTCGTCTGGCGCGCAAGCGGAACCGGCGAAGGAGACTTGGCGGAAGGAGTTCGATGACGTTTGCTCAAAGACTCAGGACGCCATGACCTTCTCGCAGGAGGAACTCACGGATCTTATTCGGAGGTGCGACGCTCTGCTGCCGCAGATTGAAAAGCTCGACGAATCACGGAAAAAGCTCTACATGGGACGATTACGAATGTGCCGAGGCCTTTATGCCTACGTGCTCGATGCGAAACGGAACGAGAAAAAATGAGCGCGGGCTTCTCCTGCTCGTGCTGGCCTGCGGAATCTTGCTTCTGGGAAATATCGCGTTAGCCCAAATCTATTTGCCCAGACCTCCACCGGAACCGTCAGAGTATGGCAAGGTGATTCTTGACAATTACTCCACGGCTGGGCCCGGTCCCGTCGTATTTGATCATTGGCTGCACCGGTCCAAGTTCACCTGCCGGCTTTGCCATGTAGATGTCGGCTTTGCCATGCAGGCGAAGGCCACCGGCATCAGTGCGAGCACGAACCGCGAAGGTTTCCATTGCGGTGCCTGCCATGATGGGAAGAAGCTGTTCGAGGGAAGACCCATCTTCGCTGCGTGCTCCGATGCCGCGAATGACAAGCAGTGCGACCGGTGCCATTCCCTGGGCAAGCAGGGTGGAAGGAAATATGAGTACAACAAGTTTACTAAGAAATTCCCGAAAGGCATTTACGGTGTGAACTGGGAGGCGGCGCAGAAATCTGGAGTCATCAAACCCGTTGATTTTGTAGAAGGTCTATCCGTCAAAACGGCGAAGATGCAGAACAGGAAAGATTTTTCCGTCGAAGCAGGTTACTCGTGGGTTCACCCTATTGGCTTCTCTCACGAGAAGCATGCCATCTGGAACGGCTGTGAACTCTGCCATCCCGAAATATTCCCCAGTGCCCCGAAAGGCGCGATCCGCCACTCGATGTTTTCTAATATCGAAGGCCGATACTGCGGTGCCTGCCATGGAAAGGTCGCTTTCCCGCTCAACAACTGCCAAAGATGTCACCCAAACGGGCCCTTGTGGGCTCCATGACTGGGCATGGGAAATTGGGAATTCTACCTCCCCTGTTGTACTCAATTCGAACAGGTGCGTTGCTCCAATGCTTACGAACGAGTCCCATTTCATTGCGCTTCCTCAATGGCATTATGAGCCAAAGCTGAACGGATGGCACATAACTGGCGAAGTCAGATGGGATGAGAAGGCCGGTCTCCGACGGGATGCTGTACGCTCCCAAGTTATCGACGCGCTTGAAGCGCAAGAGATAAAGGAGGCCGGCAATGAAGAAGATTAGCACTGTAGCGGGGAAGCAGATCAGGAAACAACTACGAACAGGCTTCCAGCTTCCGAGGTTGCAGACGAACCAGACGGAACAAGATCAGCTTCACGTTGAACGGCGAAATGCGGCCCCGTCGATTTTACGCCGCGAGAGCTAGACCTGTTTCATCGGAATGGAGCAGAAAATCCCGCCATAGATTTTGAACCGGTAGGAACTCCCGCTCGTAGGTCAGGCGGAAGTGCATCTCACAGTGCCTTGCGATGGACCATGCATCTCGTTCAATGATGTATACGCTAGTCTCGTTCATTTGATTAAGCCCCGCGATGATTATGCTAGCAACGGCGAATCCATTAGTCTGGTCAAGATTGATCGCTTCTCGCATCTTGCAGAAACGGTTTGAAGTCCTACCCTAGCCGCTTTACCGATAGTTGCTGTCAATAGGCGTTTATACAAACTGAGAATGATGTGCTTGGGCAGCGTGTGCTTGAGCTGTTCTTCTCCGTGAGACTCTGGGAGCCTCAAGTGTGTATTGCTTGGCTGGCTTCGATGAGCTTAGAACGGGTTGACCTGGGGAAAATGAATCTTCAGCTTATGGCAAAGGAAGAGAATCAGGATCGCGCCCAGTGTGGAAAAAATGAGGCCAGCAGGATGGTACCGTTCGTTTGTCGGGCGCGAAAACATGTGGCTAACACCGCCGCCGATGATCGATCCGATGATGCCGAGCACGGTTGTCCAGAACATCGTCATATGGACGTGCATCACCGATTTCGCGATAACCCCCGAGATTAGCCCGATCAGGATATACCAGATTAAGTGAAACATACTTTACCTTCAGCCTTTGCCTTCAGAACGCCGCGTTGGCCCTCTTCGTGCGCCCCCCGCGTGCAGCGGAGGATCGAGGTGCGGTGTTTTCTGGGTCAGAACGAGGTTCATTTCGC
>JBEKVA010000441.1:0-3586 GCA_049514475.1 Spirochaetia bacterium | reverse complement strand
GGAAGCGAGCCGATTCGACTTTTCAAATCCGATTTCCTGGAATCCCTGTCGCACGTGAAGCCCGCGACAGTGCTCTTTGTATGGGTACCGGCCACGCTGTTCTTCACGGTTCGCTCCTTCTGGGGCGTGAAGGACGTTGCCGGCGCCGCGGAGGCCGCCGGCGGCCTCCTGGCCGGCTGGTTCGCGTGGACCCTTGCCGAATACCTGCTGCACCGGTTTTTCTTCCACTACCATCCCCGCACGGAAAAGCTGAAAAAGGTGTTCTTTCGCGTGCACGGGGTGCACCACGCGCAGCCGCTGTGCAGGACCCGGCTCGTGATGCCGCCCGTCATGAGCATTCCCCTCGCGATCGTCTTCTTCGGGCTCTACCATCTCCTCTTCGACATCGTGCTTGGCCGTCCCGCGTGGTTCTCCCCCGTCTTCGCGGGGTTTGTCTGCGGATACGTCGTGTACGACATGATGCATTACACCCTCCATCACGGCAGATCGAAAAACCCCTACCTCCTTATGTGCCGCTTCCAGCACATGCAGCACCACGGCACCTGTCCCGCGATGCGTTTCGGGGTGAGCTCTCCCCTGTGGGATTACGTGTTCGGGACAATGCCCGCCGCCCGGCAGAAGCGCCCCGACACGGCGGTGTCCGCGGCGCCGCGCGCGCCGGACACCGCCGCGCCGGCTGCCCCGCCGCCGGAGGGGTAGCCGTACAGCGCGTTCGTATTCCTCTATACTTGCTCCGATGAGATCAATGCTTCTGATTGCCGCCCTTGGCTTTCTTGCGGGATGCACAACCCAGGCTGGCTACCTCGTCAAGCAGGGGGGCTACCTCCTGCGCTCTGGAACGGGCACGCAGAGCATCTCCTCCCTCATCGATGCACCCGCGACCGCCCCGCAGACACGTGAGTTCCTCCAGCGCGTCACCGAGATCAAGCAATTTGCCGTAAAGAGCATCGGCCTGAAGGACAACGGGAACTACACCCGCTACAAGGCGATCGACCGCGACCACCTGGTGGACGTGGTGCAGGCTTGTGATGCCCTCTCCTTCACCCCGTACCAGTGGAGCTACCCAATCCTGGAAAAGCTTCCCTACCGCGGGTACTACGAAAGACCCGACGCCGAGGCGGAGGCGGCGCGTCTGAAGAAGGAAGGCTACGATGTCATCATCCGTCCCGTGGACGCTTTCAGCACCCTGGGCATCACGAAAGACCCCGTGTACTCTTTCATGGAGAAGTACTCGACCTTCCAGATCGCCTCCCTGATCATCCACGAGCAGACCCACGCAACACTTTTCGTCAAAGGCCAGCCGGATTTCAACGAGGAGCTGGCCACCTTCGTGGGGGGCGAGGGGGCCTTCGAATGGCTGCGGGGGAAATACGGGAAAGACTCGCCGCCCTATCGTTCGGCGCTCGACGAATACTCGGATGCGCAGGCGTTTGTTGCCCTCATGCAGGGGCTGGAGAAGCAGCTGAAGACGCTGTACGGTGAGAGGGTCCCCACGGAGGAGATGCTCGCTACGAAGAAGCGCATCATCGATGATTTCAACGGGCGGCTTGCCGGCGGGTTGTCCGCCGGGTTTCGCACCGATGGGTACAGGAAGCTGCGCGCGCTTCCGCTCAACAACGCCTATCTTTCGCTGTACAGCATGTATTCGGACGATATTCCCCTCCTGCGCGCCTACTGGGAGCAGCGCTGCGGCGGGGACCTGCGCAGGTTTATGACGGCAATGGAAGAGCTGGCGAAAAAGGGCGACGTGAAGGCGCGGGTGCGCCACGAGCTGGGAGTTGCGGAGAGCGCGCCGGCGGGCGCGCCCAAGGGAACTGCAGGCGTCCCGGTTACCGGGTGACCGCGCCAGTCGGCTGTGCTTATCTTGAGGGAAAGGGGAGCAGGCTCATGAATGCTGACATTGGGGTGATCGGGCTGGCGGTCATGGGACAGAATCTCGCGCGCAACATCGAGAGCAGGGGCCGCACGGTCGCCGTGTACAACCGCTCTGCAGCCAGGACGAAGGAGCTCATGGAGGGGCCGGGAAAGGGCAAGCGATTCATGCCCGCCGATGTGCTCCCGCAGTTCGTCGCGAGCCTTGCGCGGCCGAGGAAGATCCTGATCATGGTCCAGGCGGGAAAGCCCGTCGACGAGGTGATCGAGCAACTGCTGCCGCTCCTGGAAAGGGGAGACCTCCTGATCGACGGCGGCAACTCCTGGTTCGCCGACACCGTGCGGCGCGCGAAAACCGTTGAGCAGAAGGGGATCCTCTACCTGGGCGCGGGGGTGTCCGGCGGCGAGGAAGGTGCGCTGACGGGGCCCAGCATCATGCCGGGCGGCCACAGGGAGGCCTACGACGCGGTGGCCGACATCCTGCGCGACATCTCGGCGAAAGTGGACGGGGAGCCCTGCTGCACCTACATCGGCTCCGACGGGGCCGGCCATTACGTGAAGATGGTGCACAACGGGATCGAGTACGGGGACATGCAGCTGATCTCCGAGGCGTACTCCCTCATGAAGAACATGCTGGGCATGAGCTACGACAAGATGAGCACGCTTTTCGCGCGCTGGAACAGGGGGGACCTGGATTCCTTCCTCATCGAGATAACCGCCGACATCCTGAGCCGCACGGATTCCGAGACCGGTCAGCCCATGGTGGAGGTCATCCTCGACAAGGCCGCGCAGAAAGGGACGGGCAAGTGGACAACGCAGTCGGCGCTCGACCTCGGGGTGGCCGCCCCGACAATCTCCGAAGCCGTATTCGCACGCTGCATCTCGGCCATGAAGAGCGAAAGGGCCGCCGCATCGCGGATCATCCGCGGCCCCAGTGAGCGCTTCACCGGGGACGTCAACGAGTTCGCCGAGGCGGTGCATGACGCACTATACGCCTCCAAGATCTGCTCCTACGCGCAGGGTTTCAGCATCCTCGCGGCCGCCGCCGTCGAGCAGAAGTGGCGCCTGAACTTCGGAGAGATCGCCATGATCTGGCGCGGGGGGTGCATCATACGGGCCAAGTTCCTGGGCCGCATCAAGCAGGCCTATGACAGGGACCCGTCACTGGCGAATCTGCTCCTCGATCCGTACTTCCGCCAGGTCATCGAGGACGCGCAGCGCAAGTGGCGGCGCGTCGTTGCCGCGGCGGCCACCTTCGGGGTCCCCGTGCCCGGCTTCTCATCGGCGCTCTCCTATTTCGATTCCTACCGGGCCGAGCGGCTGCCGGCGAACCTCATCCAGGCGCAGCGGGACTACTTCGGCGCTCACACCTACGAGAGGACCGACAGGCCGGGAATCTTTCACACGGAATGGCAGGAGGACTGACGGCGGCCGGTCAGGGCGCCGCCGCGCCGCCTGTCTTCAGGGGAAGGCGGAAATACTCGCGCGCGTTGTTCCAGCAGATGTCCCGCACAATGCCGCCGAGCAGCCGCTCGTCGTCGGGCAGCTCGCCGCGCTGCACCGCGGTGCCCAGCATGCTGCAAAGGATGCGCCTGAAGTATTCATGGCGGGGGTAGGAGAGAAAGCTGCGGGAGTCGGTGAGCATGCCGATGAAGCGCGGAAGAAGCCCGATATCGGCAAGCGCGCGAAGCTGCTCCTCGATTCCGTGCCGCTG
>JBEKVA010000440.1:0-3586 GCA_049514475.1 Spirochaetia bacterium | reverse complement strand
GTAGTCCTGCAGAGCCCCCGAAAGTGTTGTGGCTGTCATGAACCGCTCCGAATAATTGAATTAGACACGTCTAATTTTAATGATTCTTTGGGCTAACGGCAAGGGTTTCATGCAAATATTAGCGCCGTGTGGGAGCAGCAGGGGTCATGTGGTGCTTGCCCGTCTCGGGCGATTTTCAGGCTGGAACAACTGTCAACGGCCTTGATCCGACCGATGTAGTCGATCCTCAAGGATTATGTAGCCTCTGTGCGCAGAAGAATGCTGAACCAGGCGGTGCTACGCTTCGAGACCGAGCCAGGGCTGTAGGCGCAGGTGGACTGGAAGGAGTTCGGTCGGCAGATCGTCGAGGGGCGAGAAACAAAGCTGTATGCGTTCGTGATGGTGCTGGGATACTCCCGGAAGGCTTTCGCGTACTTCACCACGAGCATGCAGAGCGCAGTGATGCTGGTCTGTTCATCTAATGGCCTTCCAGTATTTCGGTGCGGTGTCCGTGCGAGATCTTGTATGACAACATGAAGACCGCCTTTCACTGCGACAGCGAAGGCACGTGGAGACTAGCCAAGAGGCTCTCGGCGGTTGCCGCGCACTACGGATTCACTCCCCGACGCTGCCAGGTGCTGCGGCCCGAGACCAAGGGGAAGGTCGAGAGGATCATCGGATACCTGGACGGCAACTTCTGGCCTCGAATGGAGGGGCAGAATCTTCCGCTGGCCGAACTGAACTCCCGAATGAGAGGGTGGCTGGCCGTCATCGATGCCAGACCCCTCTCTGATTTCGCTGAAAGCCGCCACCAGCGATTCCTGCGCGAACAGACCGCCCTGAAGCCGCTGAGTTCCCTCCCCTGCGATGTACGCGAAGAGATTGCCGTGGCGGTGAACCGCGAATCGATGATCCAATTCGGTGCCGCCCGAGCACATCGGGACCTTGCTGAGACTGAAAGTCAGCCCGCTGAACGGACAAGCAGAACTACTCGGCCGCAGGGCTCTCCTGCGATGCTTCGCGCTTTGCCCCGCCGGAGCAAGACAGCGAGTAGTGTTTCCCCGAGGACCGCGACGCCATGCATCGTCGCTGGGAGCAGGATCGCCGCAGGACCGCTAGCAGGAGAAGCCCTCGCACGCGCCGCCAACAGCCAACGGTGGATGTGCAAGTCCGTTCCCCTGCCGAGTATGAATCGTTTGCCGAGCCCGTTGGCGCGGCGTGAGACGCACAACACTAGCCTTTTAGGGAATCGAACCTTTGGGTCGTTTCGCTCCGAGCTGGGTCACGGCGGTACAACTTGTCATTTGACGCAATGCAAGTCTCGTGCCACGTTTTTATGGTACGCTCGTTGGTACGCTTTTGGTTGAAGTGTCTGACGGATAACACCGCTTTTGGTGCTTTTAACACGGATTTCTGGCGGAAAACTGCTTATCTGGGGCATAAATCAATAGCGGAAGAGTAATCGAGTCGCCCTAGGGGCTAACGAACTTAGAGGGCGTCCTGACGAGGGACGCCCTGTCTGTCTTGACTGAAACGGTCGTCCTCACTGATGACAGTTGCCGTCTGCTACCTCCTGGCGCTCTGCTTCCTTTTCGCCGCGGCCTTTCTGTCGTTGGCCCTGCCCACAGGGCTTCGCTTGCGGGCTACGGACACGGCCCGACCAGTTTCGGGGTGCCCCGCCTTAGCCTTCTGCGTGCGAACATAGTACCGCAGCACGGCATTGATCCTCGTCTGATAGCCGGGACCCGGCCGTCTGAACCACTCATAGACCGCCGGATCGAGGCGGATGGTGATCGTGCGGCTCAACTCTCGCGCCAACTCCTCGGGGCTGGGGAAGTCGTCCTCCACGGGCTCCGAGGCCGCGAGTGCCTCCGCGATCTCCGGCGGTGCATCCGTGTACCTATCGTCTGAACCGATTCGCTTATTCATAGATCATCCTTCCTTCACGCCAGTAGCCAGCCCCTATAATCCTCACCGTTTCGCCTCTACGGGTGAAGCGAACGGTTAACGCGCCACCG
Organism: Spirochaetia bacterium; assembly: GCA_049514475.1. Taxonomy (GTDB): domain Bacteria; phylum Spirochaetota; class Spirochaetia; order SZUA-6; family Fen-1364; genus Fen-1364. The sequence continues at coordinate 1,589 of JBEKVA010000440.1, read as the reverse complement.
GAGACCTGACCGAGCAGGAAGTATCTCTGCTCCCGGCGGCTGCTGTGCCTGCGATCCGCTCTGGTGACGCGCCGCGGATCCAGCCAAGCCCGCATCGCTTCGGCGAAGCTCACTCCGTGCTTCTGCTGGTTCTCGCGATCCTTGAGCGGGTCCCACTCGAAGTTCACGGTTCAAGGTAATGCATACATACAAAATGTCAATATCAGGAGGCGACCCGATCAGCGAGTTCCGAGGCTCTTGTTCTGAGGCGTGTCCACGCCCATCCAGGCTGTCATCGTCGGGTCGGCAAGCGTTACGATCTCTCAGGGCGCCGGGGCCTGCCTGAAGGTAGACCCTTTGTGAGCATACGCTCCGTCGTTCAGGGGTGGCGTAGAATGCCAGACTCGACCTTCGCCGATACGGAGTACTTCGACCCCGAATGCTCCGACTCTGCCTCAACAGACCCGCCATCGCGGCTGCGACAGTATACTGAGAGGCTGTAGACGATCCTAATGATGAATGCGCTACTGGCTTTGGCTTTTTCTCTCCTAGGGGCTACGGGGTAGACAGAAACCCCAAACCGGAAAGAGGTGGCGTCAGGGAGATGGCCACCTCTTTGTTTTTGACGACAACCTCGGCAATCAAAGGAATCCACCAGGAGCCTCCGCTCCCCGTCCGTTAAGGTCGGAAATGCTGTCACTATCTCCGCCAGGCGGTCGCAGAACGCTCGATGGGCGCTGCCCAGAGTCCGCACCGAACCAGTCCGCTCAGGACTTTGGGACTCCTGAGCTGCCGGTTTTTATGGTTGCGCCCATGCATGGTGGCCTGGGCTGCCTCGAAGGTCTCCGTGCTGATGATCGGCTCGTGTGATCCCATGGCCGTCTCTCCTCCCCACCGAACAAGCCCGGCGTACAGCGGATTACTGATCGTCTTGCGAATCCGCGTCCCCTTCCACCGGGTCTCTCTTGCCTAATGGGACACCCAGGCGGTTCAGCTCCCGGCTGATCGGCGCCGCCCGGGTCTCAGTGTCGATGAGTCAATCGAGTCGCATGCCCAGCAGGCGCTCCGCGTTGCCGTGCGCAATCCGCTCCTTGTCGGCGGTGCTCACCGGCAGTTGTTCCAGGAAGGCGCGCGCCTGCGCCATCGAGCCGAAAGGGTAATCGGCGGAAAACATGATGCGGTCGGCGCCGACTTGAAGGAACAGGTCGAGGAAGGTGGCCGTAAAGTTGAAGCCGCTGAACGTGTAATTGAGGTTCTCCCGCAAGTAGGCGCCAATGGGGCGCTTCAGCTTCGTCACCTGCACGGGAAGAGAGCTCTCGATCCTCGGCAACATGAACGGGAGCGCCTCGCCCATGTGGCCGATGATCACCTGCAACTTCGGATAGCGATCGAACGCGCCGCTCAGGATGAGGCGAAGGACATGGGTGGCGGTCTCGATGTGCCAGCCCCAGGCCCTGGTGGACAGCGCGGTGGTCACCTCCGGCGCGAAGTTTCCCGTGTAGGAGGCCGCGATCACCTGCGGCGGCGGAGGGGCCGGATGAAGGTAGAGCGGGACCTGCAGCGCCTCGGCACGTTGAAGGATTGGCCAGAAAAACTCGTCGTCCAGGTAG
>JBEKVA010000439.1:0-3586 GCA_049514475.1 Spirochaetia bacterium | reverse complement strand
GGCGTCGAGATCTACAACTACATCAACCCGAACCTCGACAACCCCCGCTGGAACGCGTTCAAGCAGGCATACGCTGACGCGCACAACGGCCAGCAGCCTCCGAGCCTGTCCACCAACTACTACGACGCGGTGTACATGATCAAGGAAGCCATCGAGAAGACGGGCGTCACCGGCCAGCCGGGCAAGCTCAAGGCCGAGCGCAAGCTGATTGCCGACTACCTGCAGAATGTCAAGGGGTTCCACGGCATCATGTTCGACTGGGACATGAAGGATGGAGTTCCGACCAACAAGCCGACGTTCATTTTCAAGATCGAGGACGGGCAGAAGGTCCTGGTCCAGGAAGTGAAGGGCTGATTTCGCCGCGGCGCGGTGCCTTCACGGTACGTCGTGGGGGCTTCCGTGCCGCGCTCTTACCGGGGCGGCCCCCCACGGTCCTACCGTGGAGAGGGGCGCCCTTTTTTTATGCGCTCCCGCATCTCCGCGTGGCAGGGCAGCCCATAGGCGGTCTCAGCATTGCGGACGGCGTTGAGAATGGCCCGGCTCATGGCATGCGCCGCCAGGGTGCCGATGGCGGTGAGGTTCGCCTCGAGGGGGCCGGTGGCAATGCAGAAGATGGAATCCCCGTCGCTCATGGTATGGATGGGATCGATGGCCCGGGCGAAGCCGTCATGCGCCATGAGGGCCACGCGTCGCGCCTGCGCCTTGTCCAGGCGCGCGTTGGTGGCAATCACGCCGATCGTGGTGTTGCCGGGAAAATAATCCGCCGTGCCGGGCAGCGTGGCAAGCAGGGCCGTCATGCCGGCAAACCCCTCGCGCCCTTCGTCGAGAAGCCCAGCGAGTACCTCCCCCGTGGCGGGGTCGATCACGTTGCCAAGGCAGTTCACGACCACGAGGGCCCCAACGATCAGGCCGCCGGCCGCCTCGCTGGCCGTTCCCAGCCCGCCCTTCATCATACGTGATGCCGTGGCAGGGTCGTGGTCCCCGCCAATGCCCGCGCCCGTTCCAGCGCCGACGTTGCCCTGCGCCACCGCCTGGCCTGCCGATACGCAGGCGCGGTAGCCCATGGCGGCATCCGGGCGGACTGCCGACTGTCCGACGGTGAGATCGAAAATGACGGCGCCGGGCACGATGGGGACCGTGCAAACCCCGACGTTGTACCCGACCTTCCGCTCCTCGAGGTATTTCATGACACCTTCGGCGCCCGCAAGGCCGAAGGCGCTGCCGCCGCCGAGGTAGATAGCGTGAACGCAGGGACTGGCGTTCGACGGGTCAAGACAATCGGTTTCCCGGGTCCCTGGCGCGCCGCCCCTTACGTCCACGCCCGCCACGGCGCCGTTCTCGCAGAGGACCACGGTGCAGCCCGTGGCCGAAGCGGTGTCCTGGGCGTGACCGACACGGATGCCGGGCACGTCGGTGATGCTGTCTCTCATGCTGGAGTCTCCTCGCGCGGCAACCGTAGTCAGGCGCGGAGGCTTTGTCAATTGAAGAATCGCCTTGAATGCACGCAGCCTTTCAGCTATCATGGCGGCACATCAAACCCGAAGGAGACACCGCCAATGAGCGACATCAAGAAGTTGATGATTCCCGATCTTCTTGCCATGAAGAAGGACGGGAAGAAGATATCCATGATCACCGCGTATTCATTCCCCCAGGCGCAGTGCGTCGATGAGGCAGGCATCGACATCATCCTCGTGGGCGACAGCCTCGGGATGGTGGAGCTTGGCTACCGGGACACCGTGCCCGTCACCATGGAGGAGATGCTGAATCACACAGAGGCGGTCATGCGAGGAGTCAAGCGGGCCCACGTGGTGGGGGACATGCCTTTCATGTCATACAACATCTCCCTCGAGCAGGCCATCACAAACGCCGGCATCCTCTACAAGGACGGCGGGTGCGACAGCGTGAAGCTGGAGGGCGGCCAGGACATGGCCCCCGCGGCGGCTGCCATCGTGAAGGCGGGGATTCCCGTGTTCGGCCACATAGGGCTCACCCCGCAGACGGCCGGCGCGCTCGGGGGATTCAAGGTGCAGGGCAAGTCGATCGACGCGGCGAAGAAGGTGGTCGATGACGCGCTGGCACTCGAGGACGCCGGGGCTTTCGCTATCGTCCTGGAGGCCATTCCGCGCCAGCTCGCCGGGATCATCACGGAGAAGCTGAGGATCCCCACCATCGGCATTGGCGGCGGCCTGGACTGCGACGGGCAGGTGCTCGTGCTGCACGACATGGTGGGCCTCTTCAAACGCTTCACGCCGAAGTTCGTGAAGGTCTACGCGGACGTGTACAGCATCCAGCGTGATGCCGTGAAGAAATACATCGCCGACGTGCAGGGAAAGGCCTTCCCCGCGGAAGAGCACACCTTCACGATGAAGGACGACGCGGTCGCCGAGCTGAGAAAAGCGCTGAAGATGTAGAAGGGGGCGGGGGGCCGCTGTCAGCGCCCCCGCCGCGTGTTTGCCGTGTCGCGCGCTATGCGCGGGATCCGGTGAGCGTATCGCGGAAGCGGGAGGGATCGGCCCTGAACCCGATCACCTGGTTTCCCCCTTCCCTCATGGCTTTCGCCTGGGAGACGTCGGCTTCCTCCATCAGCGTTGTTGCCTCGATCAGCCTGCCGCCGCGGGAGCTCACGCCGATGGAGAGGGAGCGCTGTCTGCCCTCGATCATTGCAGCCGCCACGATCTTGCGAAAGGCCTCGAGGCTGCGCACGGCGGCATCCACGTCGCCGTCCGGCAGAACAAGCGTATAGGCATCACTTCCCGTTTCGAAGATCAGGTCGTGCAGGGAGAAGCTCTCCTTGAGCATGCCCGCGATGTGCGCGTGCACGAGAGGGAGCTTGGCGTCGGCGTACGGTTCGTCGATACGAACCTTTGCCAGAGCGATGTCCAGGTCCGCGGCCGCGGCCCGCGACAGCTCGGCGCGGAGGCGCGGCTCCAGGTGATCCGCCCAGACCAGCCCGGTCCGCGGCGAGGTGAGCGCCCGGCTGGGGCCCAGCTGCTCGGGAGAGGCGGCCTGCGCGGAGCGGCCGGCAGGCTCGGGGGAGGAGGACGGGGGAGCGGGGCGCCTGCGCGCCGCGCGTGGCGCATCGTCCTGCTGTACGTTCGTCACGATCAGGACAATCACCCCGCATACCAGGAGGAACGCGAGGAAGAGAAACAGGTCATCCCTCACCACCGGATAGAAGTCCTCCCGGCCCATGACGACGAACAGCGCGTCCATGGTGGGGCCTCCCTCTGAGAGAGGCTGGCTCAGCTGTACCTCGTAGCCCCTGCTCACCTGGTAGGCTGGTTTTCCCCGCCACGAGGGGTCGAGGGCCGCCGGTTCCTTCAGGTAGGACCTGCTGCGCGTCACCAGGTAGAGGATGCCATTCTCTGGCGTATGGATGGAAATGAGCAGCAGCCGCTGCCCCCCATCGAAGAGGTCCCGCATGTCCTTTTTGAACTGCGGCGCGTCATATCCGCCGGTGGTGTCCTTCAGGGAAACCGCCTGCGCCGCCAGTCGGGACATCTGCTCGTGGACGGCAGCGGTGTTCTGCCGCCGCGCGTTCTCGATCCGGTAGCCGGTCAGGCCCACGATGAAGACGAAGAAGACG
>JBEKVA010000438.1:0-3595 GCA_049514475.1 Spirochaetia bacterium | reverse complement strand
ATTTCATCGAGGGCCTGAAGGGGTTCGTGGGAACGGCGGGCATCTTCACCTTCTCCCCCGAGAACCACAACGGCCTGTCCATCGACGCCTTCGAGATGCTGACGGTGAAAAACGGCGAGTTCGTGCTGCTCGGCCGCTGAGCGCATCAGCGCGGCATGGGGGGCGGCCAGCTCATACAATACCTGCTGTCGGGCATCACGACGGGGAGCGTGTATGCCATCATCGGCATCGGGTTCAACATCATCTACAACTCCACCGGCATCATCAACTTCGCCCAGGGCGAGTTCCTGATGCTCGGCGGGATGATCTCGGTGTCCCTGAGCCACGTGATGCCCCTGGGGTTCGCCATCGCGATTGCCGTGCTGGCCACGGGCCTCATCGGCGTGCTGGTGCAGCTTGTGTTCATCTCCTGGCTGAAAAACCCCGCGGTATTGCGCATGATCATCATCACCATCGGGCTTTCGATCCTGCTCCGCGAGGCGGCCCTGCATGTCTGGGACGAGAAGGTCCGCGCCCTTCCCTTCTTCAGCGGCGATGAGACGACCTCCCTCGCCGTGCTGGGAGCGAGAATCTCCCCGCAAGTTCTCTGGATACTGGCGATATCGGCCGCGCTGGTCGTCGGCCTCACGATCTTTTTCCGCTCCACGCTGATGGGCAAGGCGATGCGGGCCTGCTCCTCCAACGGCACCGCTGCCCGGCTGTGCGGCATCCGCGCCTCCTCTCTGGTGACCCTCTCGTTTTTCATCGCGGCCGCCATGGGGGCCCTTGCGGGATGCGCCGTCTCCCCCATGACGCAGACCCAGTACGACATGGGCACATCGCTTGCCATCAAGGGCTTCACCTGCGCGGTGCTTGGCGGGCTGGGCAACGTGACCGCGGCGGTGGCGGCCGGCCTCCTCATCGGCGTGCTTGAGACCTTCAGCATCAGCATCCTGCCCCTGGCGTTCAAGGACGTGGTGGCGCTCACCATCATGCTTGCCATCCTCTTCTTCCGCCCCGAGGGCCTCTTCGGCGCGCGGCGGCCGGGCATCCTGGGCACCAGGCACCCGTAGGAGCGGGATAATGCGCAGCTCGCTGGGCCGCTACTTCCCGCTCCTCCTGCTCGCCGTCCTGGTGACTGGGCTTCAGCTCGTCTTCTCTGCGCTGAAGGCGGATTTCTACCTGACCCAGCTCACCATGGCCGCCTATTACTCTCTCGTTGCCCTCGGGCTGTGTCTCCTCATGGGGTACGCCGGGCAGGTGTCACTGGGGCAGGCGGGATTCTTTGCCATCGGGGGGTACACCACGGCGGTGCTTTCCACCGTCGGGGTCACCACCATCGGGATGGCGGCGTGGATGTCGGTGCCTGCGGCCGTAATCCTCACCGCGGTAGTGGCGCTGGTGATCGGCGTGCCCGTGCTGCGCCTTCGCGGGCACTACCTGGCCATGGCCACCCTCGCCTTCGGGTTCATTGTCTCGCGCGTCATCATCGGCCTGCCGCTCCTGGGCCAGGCGGACGGCCTCTCCGACATCCCTGCCTTTCAACTGTTCGCCGGTCTTGTCATCACGGGCAAGAAGGCACTGCGCGTGCAGAACTACTACATCGCCTGGGCGATTGTTGCCGTGGGCCTTTTCCTGGCCATCAACCTGCTCGCCTCTCGGGCCGGCCGCGCGCTGCGCGCCATCCACGGCAACGAGGAAGCCGCGGCAGCCATGGGCGTCAACGTGGCGCGCTACAAGCTGGCAGTCTTCGTGCTGAGCGCGGTGTATGCCGCGGTGGGCGGGGCCGCGCTGACGCATTTCAACGGGGGGATCGGGCCCGGGGACGCGGCCATCCGGACATCGGGGCGCTCCCGGGCCCCCGGGGCGGCGGGGGGGCTGGGGAGCCTCTGGGGCACACTGGCCATCTCCGCGGCGCTCACGTTTCTCTCCCTGCGCGGCGCGTTCGGCCTCTACGATGACGCGGTGTTTGGCGCAATACTGGTAGCCATCATGCTCTTCGCGCCCGACGGCCTGTTCGGGCTCTTGAAGAGGAGGCGCGCATGAGCGTTCCGCCAGCGAGCGCCCCCCTGCTGGAAGTCCGCGACCTCCACCACTGGTTCGGCGGCCTGCACGTCATTAGCGGCGTGAGCTTCAACTGCCGCGCCGGGATCGTGAAAGCGATCATCGGCCCCAACGGCGCGGGCAAGACAACGCTGTTCAACCTCGTTGCCGGCACCATGGCACCTGTCTCCGGGTCCATCCTCTTCGAGGGCCGGCCCACCACGGGCCTGGCGCCCCACAAGGTGGCCGCGCGAGGAATATGTCGGACCTTCCAGGCCACGCGCCTTTTCCCCGGCATGACGGTGCTGGAAAACGTGATGGTGGGCCGCCACGCGCGGGCGCGGCGAGGGTTCCTCGCCGGCCTTGGAGGGCCGGCGTTCACCGCGCGCGAGGAAGCGCGCATCCTCGCTGCCTGCCGCGCCATCCTGGAAGAGCTGGGGCTCGGGGAGGTGGCAGAGCGTGAAGCTCTCGGCCTGCCTTTCGGCAGGCAGCGCGTGGTGGAGATCGCCCGCGCCCTTGCGGCCGAGCCGCGGCTGCTTCTCCTGGACGAGCCGGCGTGCGGTCTGAACCCGCGGGAGACCGAGGAGATGGCGGAAATAATCTCGAAGATCAGGGACCGCGGGGTGACGGTTCTCGTGGTGGAGCACGACATGTCCCTGGTCATGGGGATATCGGATGAGGTGTTGGTGCTCAGCTATGGGGAGATGATCGCCGAAGGTACCCCCCGGGAGATCCAGGCGAATCCTGCCGTGATCTCCATTTACCTGGGGGCCGACGATGCTTAGGCTGCGCAATGTGCATGCCGGCTACGGCAGGGTCGAGGTCCTCCACGGTGTTTCGCTGCACGTCAAGGAGGGGGAGATCGTCACCATCGTCGGGGCCAACGGCGCCGGCAAGAGCACGCTCCTGAACGCGGTGGCGGGTCTTCTGCGGCCCACGGCTGGGGACCTCTCTTTCGTTTCTGAGGACATCGGCACCAGCGCGGCGGAGGCGGTGTCGGCGCGGGGCTGCGTGCTTGTCCCCGAGGGCAGGCAGATCTTTGCCGAGCTCACCGTCCGTGAAAACCTGGAGCTGGGCGCCTACCTGCGCTGGCGCCGCGAGGGCAGGAGCATCGTGGAGAAGGACTACCTGGAGGTGTGCCGCCTCTTTCCCATCCTGGCAAAGCGCAGAAGCCAGGCCGCGGGCACCCTCTCCGGCGGCGAGCAGCAGATGCTGGCCCTGGGCCGCGCGCTGATGGCGAAGCCGCGCATGCTCATGCTCGACGAGCCCTCCATCGGCCTTGCGCCGCTGGTGGTCCGCGAGATCCTGGACGTCATCGTGGAGTTGCGCACGCAGGGAAAGACATTCCTCCTGGTCGAGCAGAACGCGCGCGCGGCCCTCTCCATCGCGGACCGCGGCTACGTGATGGAAACCGGGCGCATCATGCTGGAAGGCACGGCAGGTGAGCTCTCCGACAACCATGACGTGCGCAGGGCGTACCTGGGCAAGGAGTACCGGCGGATCAATGAGTAGGACAATCCGCCGTAATCCGCCGAGTATGGCGGCGCGGTACGGCGGCGGGAGGCACACCGAT
>JBEKVA010000437.1:0-3618 GCA_049514475.1 Spirochaetia bacterium | reverse complement strand
GATCCGCCGCCTGTCGAAGGGTTATCGCCAGCGGGTGGGGCTGGCGCAGGCAATCCTGCATGACCCTGCCGTCCTCATCCTCGACGAGCCGACCTCGGGTCTGGACCCCAACCAGATCGTGGAGATCAGGGCCCTCATCAGAGATCTCGACAGGGAAAAGACGGTGATCCTTTCCACGCACATCCTGCAGGAAGTGGAAGCCCTGTGCCGGCGCGTGCTCATCATGAATGCGGGGGCCCTCATTGCGCAGGGGACACCCGATGAGATCGCGCGGGGCATGGAGGAGGGAATGCTCCTCCGCGTCTCCCTGAAAGGATCTCTCGATGAGGAGGGGGCCAGGACGCTGGAGGCACTCCCGGGGGTGCGGGCGGTCGCGTCGGTACGCCGCCTGCCGGGGGAGCGGGTGGAGCTGGACCTCCAGGTCCTTTCGGGGGCCGACCCATCTGAGGCCGTCTACGACTGGGCCGTGGCCCACGGGTGCAAGATTCTCGGCATGAAGAGCGAAAAGACCAGCCTTGAGGAAATCTTTGCCCGGCTCACCGTCGGGGGCCGCGATGCGTAGCGCCGCGGCGTGGTCCGTGCACCGGGCGGCGGCGATTGCGCGTCGGGAGCTGCGCGCGTATTTCACCACGCCCGTCGCCTTCATCGTGGTTGTCTTCTTCCTCGTGGTGACATCGGCGTGGTTCTTCTTTGCCCAGCAATTCTTCGCGCAGGACACCGCGACACTCCGCGGCTACTTCTCGCTGTGGCCCGTCGTGTTCATCCTGCTCCTGCCTGCCCTCACCATGCGCAGTTGGGCCGAGGAGCGCCGCCAGGGAACGGCGGAAATACTCCTCACCCTGCCGCTGAGGGAAGGGGAGCTTGTGGCGGGAAAGTTTGCCGCTGCCGCCGCTCTCCTTCTCGTGCTCACCCTCCTCACCCTGCCCCTGCCGCTGTCGCTCCTGCCTTTCGGCTCCTTCGATGCCGGCCAGATTGCCATGCAGTACCTGGGCGTCCTGCTCCTGGGGTGCGCCGGCATTGCGGCGGGACAGTTTGTTTCCTCCCTTTCGGCAAACCAGATCTCCGCATTCCTCTTCGGGGTGCTCTTCATGCTGGTCATCACGCTGATAGGCCAGATCCCGTCGGTGGCAGTGCTGCCGGGCTGGCTTGCGGCCGTCCTTTCGTGGATCTCCTTCGATTATCACTTCGACAGCTTCAGCAAGGGGGTGCTGGACACGCGGGACTTGGTGTTTTTTGCGGTGCTCACGGCAGGCTTTCTCCTGTTCACGGCGAAGGTGCTGCTCCTGCGCCGGTATCGATAGGAGAAGGCCCGTGCGCGATCGCGGACGCGAAATTGCGCTCACCCTGCTCGCGGCCCTGTGCCTGGCGCTCCTGCTGGCCAACGGGGCGCGCTGGTTCCTCCGCATCGATCTCACGCGGAGCAAGGCGTACTCCATCTCCGCGGTGTCGAAGGGCATCCTGCGCGGGATCCCCGATCAGGTCCATCTCACCTATTTTCTCAGCGGCACGCTCCGCTCCGTCTCGGCCTCCCCCGGCCGCGTCATCGACCTGCTGAACGAGTACGCCGCCGAGTCGCTGGGACGCGTGGCGGTGACCGTCATCGATCCCGATGCGACGGGGCAGGGAGAGCGCGCGCGGCAGCTCGGGATCCTGCCCCAGCAGATCCAGGTCATCCAGCAGAACGAACAGCGCACGGCCGACGTGTACTCGGGCATCGCCATCGACTACCTGGACCGCTATACCTCTCTTCCCGCTGTTTTCACCCCTGATGGTCTGGAGTACTCCCTGAGCCTTGCGGTGCGCAAGGTCCTGGCGGGCCGTCGGCTGGTGGTGGGCGTCGTTCTCGGGGAGCCCGGAAAATCCTTGGGCCATGACTTCGACACCCTGCGGACCGGGCTCTCCCGCGACTATTCCCTTCACGAGTACCTCCCCGGGGACCCCATCCCTCCCGAGGTGGACGTGCTCCTGGTGATGGGCGGCACGCAGTGGGGCCCCCAGGAGCTGCGCCCCCTTGACGCCTACATCATGAACGGCGGGAAGGTCCTCTTTGCCGTGAAAGGCCTGCGGGTTCAGACAACGCGGTCGTTCGACGCGCGGCAGGTCGGCGCCTCGCCCCTGCTGGACATGATCTCATCCTATGGCGTACGGGTGGGACGGGAGATGGTCCTGGACGAGGCGGCGCGCGACTACCGGCTGCCCCAGCAGAGGCCCGATGGGCAGGTGGGCTGGGAGACCATCGGGAGGTACCCCCCGTGGGTGTCCATCCAGGGCCCCGATGTCTCCGCGGCGAATCCCATCACCGCCCGATTCACGGGGCTTGACCTTCTCTGGCCCGTCGCGCTGACACCCGCACCGCCTGACGGGGTGCAGGCGGAGCCCCTTGTCTGGACGACATCCCAGGCCTGGGTGCAGACACCTCCCTTTGTCGTCGACCCCTACAAGGTTCCCCTGCAGGGCGCGATCAGAAGGCACTACACGCTGGCGGTGGCACTCAGCGGAACATTCCCCGGGTTCTTTCCCGGCGGCGTGCGCCAGAGCGTCCCGACCAGGATGATCGTGGTCGGCGACGATGATTTTCTCTCCGACCTGATGCAGTTCTCCGACAGCCTCTCCAACGTGCTTTTCGCGGAGAATACCCTCCTGTGGCTCTCCGGCAACGCCGACCTGCTCACCATCAAGACAAAGGCGGCAACGGAGGGCAGGCTCGACCGGCTGCAGGACCCTCAGCTCCGATCCCGGCTGATACTCGCGGCAACGGTGCTGAATGTTGCGCTCATCCCCCTCCTCGTCATTCTCCTCGGGTTCCTCTGGAGGATGCGGCGGAGGGAGAAGGGGGCGCCATAGATGAGTTTCCGCGCGCGCCTGCTGTCCCTCTGTTCGGTCGCTGCCGGGCTGCTGATCCTTCTGGTCCTCGGCATCCTCTTCTCTACGGAGAGCGTGCAGTCGCGCAGGGCGAGCCAGTCTCTCCTTCCCCGCCTCGACGCGCAGAAGATCGACGGGGTGGACATCATGGGGAACGGGCAGCCCGAAATACAGCTGAAAAAGACCGCGGAGGGCTGGAAAATACCGATCGGCGGTCAGACTTATCCCGCCTCCGCCGACCGGATCGCGGCCTTCCTCCGCATTGTGACGGGCCTGCAGCGCACCAGCCTCGTGAGCACCAGCGCGCAGCATCTGGGCGAGCTGGGACTTACACCCGAGACCGCACGGCTCCTGGTGATTCACCAGCCGGGGATGGCGGAGGTCGGGCTGCTCGTGGGAAAGCGGGGACCCGGCGGTGATGCCGATTACGTGCAGGTGAGGGGAGAGAGTCCGGTCTACCTTGCTCGCGGCTCCCTGGCATTCTTCCTGGCCCAGGAGCCCTCCTATTGGTACGAGCTTCACGTGCTGCCCGACGACGTGCAGGGCGACACGATTACCTCCATCACCGTGAAGGGGAGCCTGCGGCTGGACACAGACGTCGCCGTGGAGATACGCGGCGGCTACACGCTGCAAAGACCGTCTGCCGACAGGCTGGACCAGTGGAACCTCGGGAGTCCCGGGAGGAAGGCTGACCGGGTCACCGCCGGAGCCATGGCAAGCTCGCTGGCCCAGCTTGAAGGAATCGATTTTGCCCCG
>JBEKVA010000436.1:3641-6430 GCA_049514475.1 Spirochaetia bacterium | reverse complement strand
GAAAGTGCCCCGGCCCGTGAAGAGGAAGACGGTTTCGAACGTGCCCTTCGTCACCGGCCAGCGCGTTCTCGACTGCCTGTTTCCGATTGCGGCGGGCGGGACCGCCTGCCTGCCCGGCGGTTTCGGCACCGGCAAGACCGTGCTCGAACAGTCCCTGGCGCGCTACTCGGCGGCTGATGTCATCGTGTACGTCGGCTGCGGGGAGCGCGGTAACGAGATGACCGACGTCCTCACCGAGTTTCCCGAGCTGATCGACCCCCGCACCGGCGGCCCGCTGATGAACCGGACCGTGCTCGTGGTGAACACCTCCAACATGCCGGTTGCTGCGCGGGAGGCCTCGATCTTCGTCGGTGTGACGATCGCCGAGTATTTCAGGGACATGGGGTGCGCCGTGGCGGTCATGGTGGATTCCTCATCCCGGTGGGCCGAGGCGCTGCGGGAGATCTCTTCTCGTCTGGAGGAGATGCCGGGAGAAGAAGGATACCCCACCTACCTGCCCTCGCGTCTTGCCTCCTTCTACGAGCGGGCGGGCGCGGCGGAATGCCTGGGGGACGGGGAGAGGAAAGGCTCGGTGACGATCGTCGGCGCGGTCTCCCCCCCGGGCGGTGATTTCTCTGAGCCGGTCACGCAGAGCACCATGCGCGTTGCAGGTGCCCTGTGGGCCCTCGATTATCCGCTTGCCCACAGCCGCCATTACCCTGCCATCAACTGGAACTCGAGCTACTCCCTGTACGTGGATCGGCTGGCCCCGTGGTTCTCCGAGAATGTCGGCAAGGACTGGAAAACGCTGCGGGAGCGCCTCATGGGCATCCTGGCAAAAGAGGCGGAGCTGCAGGAGATCGTCCAGCTCGTCGGTCCTGACTCCCTCCAGGAAGGCGACCGGCTTACCCTGGAGACCAGCAGGATGCTGCGTGACAGCTTCCTGCAGCAGAATGCCACCTCGGAGGTGGACGCCTCCTGCGGACTCGAGAAGCAGCACGGGATGCTCGCTCTTCTGCTTCTCTTCCACGAGCTGGCCGCGCGGGCGCTGGGAGCGCAGACGTCGCTGTCGAAGGTGCTGGCCGTCCCCGAGCGGGAAGAGCTCTCGCGGCTTCGTGAGATCGCGGACGCAGACTTCCCCGAGCGGCGCGCCGACATGGAGAAGCGCCTGCGCGCATCCTTTGCCGCCCTGCGGGGGGAGGGACGTCAGCCATGAGTGATCCAATGCTCCTCACCCGCGAATACCGCGGCGTTCGCAAGGTATCGGGACCGCTGCTTTTCGTGGAGAGCGCCGCCGATCTTCCCTACAACTGCACCGTCTCCATCTCGGTGCCGCAGGGCGGCAGGCGCAGCGGGCAGGTCATCGAGGTATCGGAGGAGGTCACGGTGGTGCAGGTGTTCGAGGAGACGATGGGTCTCGACGTCACCGGCACCTCAATTTCGCTGGTCGACCGGGAGGCGCGCCTCGGAGTCTCCGAGGACCTGATCGGCCGCGTCCTCAACGGGTCCGGCGCGCCCATCGACGGGCTGCCGCCGGTGGTGGCGGAGGAGATGCTGCCCGTCTCCGGCATTCCCATCAACCCCATTTCGCGGGAGAGGCCGCGCTCTTTCATCCACACCGGCGTTTCGGCAATCGACGGCTTCAACACCCTGGTCCGCGGCCAGAAGCTGCCCATATTCTCCGGCGCCGGCCTGCCCGGCAACGAGATTGCGGCCCAGATCCTGCGCCAGTCGCGCGTCAGCGGCGAGCAGGAGAGCTTCGTCATTGTCTTTGCCGCCATCGGCATCACCCAGCGCGAGGCCGCCTACTTCATGGAGGAGTTCGAGCGCTCCGGCGCCCGCAGCAGGACGGTGACATTCCTCAACCTGGCCGACGATCCCACCATCGAGCGCATCCTCACCCCCCGCTGCGCGCTCACCGCGGCGGAATATCTCGCCTTCACCCTCGGCTACGAGGTGCTCGTCCTCATGACCGACATGACCAGCTACTGCGAGGCCCTCCGCGAGGTCGGCACGGCCCGCGAGGAGATCCCCGGCCGCCGCGGGTACCCCGGCTACATGTACACGGACCTCGCCTCCCTGTACGAGCGGGCGGGCCGTATCAAGGGCCGTCGGGGCTCGGTGACGCTCCTGCCCATCCTGACAATGCCGGACGATGACATCACCCACCCCATCCCGGACCTGACCGGCTACATCACCGAGGGACAGATCGTTCTCTCACGCCAGCTTCACCGCCAGGGCATCTTCCCGCCCATTGACGTGCTGCGCTCCCTCTCGCGGCTCATGAACAACGGCATTGGCAAGGAGCGCACGCGGGAGGACCACAGGGATCTCGCCAACCAGCTGTATTCCTGCTACGCTCGGGGCCAGGAGACGCGCCGCCTGGTGGCTATTGTCGGAGAAGACGCCCTGGGAGAGCTGGACCGCGCCTACCTGCATTTTGCCGAGCGCTTCGAGCGGGAGCTGATTTCCCAGGGCGGCGAGGAGAGGACCATCGAGGAGACACTGGACACCGGCTGGCGCGTCCTGGGCGGCATTCCCAAGAGCGAGTACCGGCGCATCAAGGGCGATCTGATCGAGCGCTATCACGTCGCACGGGCCGCCGGGGAGGCGCCTGCAGGCCCCACGGGCGGCTGACCGTGGAGCAGATCAGCCCCACGAGAACCGAGCTGCTCACCCGGCGGGCGCAGATCCAGCTGGCGCGCCAGGGAGCCGAACTCCTGCGCGGCAAGCGCGAGGCGCTCGTGCGGGAGTTCCTCTCCGAGCTGCAGAGGTTCGTGGATGCCCGCGATGCCCTTCGCCGGGAGCTC
>JBEKVA010000436.1:0-3634 GCA_049514475.1 Spirochaetia bacterium | reverse complement strand
CTGATGCGCGCGCTGGCCACCGACGGACCCGAGGCGGTGGCCTCCGCCGGTCTTGCCGGCCGGCGGCCCATTGAGCTTGAAAGCCGCACGCGCAACATCTGGGGCATCAGGGTGGCCGAGGTGCTCACCGATTATGCCCCCGGCGAGACCGCCGAACGGGCGTTCGCCGCAGCAGGGGCGAGCGTGCGCATCGAGGAGGCGGCGGAGCGCTTCGATGCCACCCTCGAGCTGATCCTGCGCGTGGCACCCCTTGACCGAAAGCTGGGGCGTCTCGCCGAGGAGATACGGTCGACCTCCCGCAGGGTGAACGCCCTCGAGCAGCGGTTGCTTCCCACCCTCGCCGCGGAGGTGCGCTACATCCGCGGCGTGCTTGACCAGCGCGAGCGGGAAGACGTCGTGCGGCTGAAACATCTGAAAAAGAAACGCTCGTAACGCTTTCTGAAGGAGACCTCGTTGCTGCTGTCAGAGCTTTTGCAACCGGACGTGATAAAAGTCGGCCTGGAGGCGCGGGACAAGGGAGAGGCCATCGGTGAGCTGGTGGATCTCCTGGTGGCCGCGCACGAGATCCGCCTGCACGACCGTCCCCTCGTGCTCGATGCGGTGCTGGCGCGCGAGCGTTCCATGAGCACCGGGCTGAAGTACGGCCTGGCCGTGCCGCACGGCACGGTGGACTGCGTCACGGACATCCTCGCGGCCCTGGGCACCTCTGCCGCCGGCATCCCTTTCGATTCGGTGGATGGGGAGCCCGCGCGCCTTCTGATACTGCTGGTCATTCCCCGGGGCACCTTCCCCCGACACGTGCGCACCCTTGCCGGCATTAGCCGTCTTGCCACGCGCACCGACCTTCAGGAGCGTGTCCTGGGAGCTTCAACCGCAGACGAGGTCCTTGCGGCCATCCACGAGCTCGAGGGAGCCTGAGGGAGGCAAGGCGCGCCGCGCCTCAAGCGTCGGCCCTCCTCCTCAGCCCCCGCGCCTGGCCCTGCGTCGCAGATGGCGCACCACGAAGAGAATCACCAGACCCGCCAGCAGGACCAGCACCACGATGTCGATCAGGTGGCTATAGCGCATCACGGCGGTCCAGTTCTTCTTCAGCAGATACCCGCACCCGGTGAGGAAGGTGTTCCACAGGCCGGCGCCGAGGATAGTAAAAATGCAGAAGGGCGGGAGCCTCATGCCGCCGATGCCCGCGGGGATGGAAATGAGATGACGGACCACGGGAATGAAGCGGCTCACGAATATCGTGATGCTGCCGCGGCGCTGGAAGAACCTCGTTGTCTTCGACAGGTCCTCGGCATCCAGGAGAAGGTACTTCCCGAACCTCGTGAGAAACGGCGCGCCGCCGAACTTGCCGATCGCGTAGCCGATCAGGGACCCGACGATGCTCCCCAGCGTCGCGATGAGGATCGTGCCGGCCCACCCGAGGGTACCCTCTGCAACGAGAAACCCGGCAAACGGCATCACCGCCTCGCTGGGCATCGGCAGGATCATGCTCTCCGCCACCATGAGGAGAAAGACCCCGACGTACCCGATTGCACCAAGGACGTTCGTGCCGAAGGCGGCAATGGATTCCGTTATTCCCACTGAAGACTCCTCGGAAAGCGATTCTTGCAGAGACTGTATCGCATCGGCTGAAAAAAAACGCCTGCCGGCGCGCATGAGCGGCAGGCAGGCGTTTGACGAAGGGTCGAAGGTCCGGAGCTCTCGAAAGCTCCGCGGGCCCCGAGGGCCGCTTTAGAAGTTGCCTTCGGTCGCCACTTTCTTTCCGAACCCGCCGCGCTTCGAGTAGTATACGGCGCCGAGGATGACCACGACGCACAGCGCGCCGGCAATGCCGATCCAGACGTTGAAGGTAATGCCGACCAGCAGCGGTGCCGCCAGCAGCGAGACGAGGTTGATGACCTTGATCATGGGGTTCAGTGCAGGTCCCGAGGTGTCCTTCAGGGGATCGCCGACCGTGTCGCCGATGACCGCGGCCTTGTGGGCTTCCGAGCCCTTGCCGCCGTGCAGGCCGTCTTCAATCGTCTTCTTCGCATTGTCCCATGCTCCGCCCGAGCTTGCCATGAACACGGCGAGGAGCTGGCCGGAGATGATGACCCCCGCGAGGAACCCGCCCAGGGCTTCGACGCCCAGCAGCAGGCCCACGGTGAGCGGGGAGAGAACGGCGATCAGGGCC
Organism: Spirochaetia bacterium; assembly: GCA_049514475.1. Lineage (GTDB taxonomy): Bacteria > Spirochaetota > Spirochaetia > SZUA-6 > Fen-1364 > Fen-1364. The sequence continues at coordinate 1,461 of JBEKVA010000436.1, read as the reverse complement.
AGCGGGATCAGCTCGCGCTGGGCCGCCGTGGTGCACAGGCCCACCGTCTGGCCGTAGTCGGGCTTCACCTTGCCTTCCAGCAGGCCGGGGATGCGGAACTGGCGGCGCACCTCTTCCACGATGAGACCCGCCGCGCGGGCCACCGAGTTGACCGTCAGGGAGGAGAACAGCCAGGGGATCGTGCCGCCGATGAGCGCGCCGATGAACACGGTCGGCACCGAGATCCGGATGCCCGTGACCGCCAGGCGCAGCGCCTCGGGGATGCCCATGACCTTCTGCACCAGGGCCACGTCGGTGAGGAACGAGCCGAACAGGGACACCGCGGCAATGACCGCGGAGCCGATGGCCACGCCCTTGGTGATGGCCTTGGTGGTGTTTCCCACCGCGTCGAGGTCAGCCATGATCTGGCGGGCTTTCTGATCGAGCCCCGCCATTTCGCCAATGCCGTTCGCGTTGTCGGCAATAGGGCCGAAGGAGTCCATGGCCACGTTGTTGCCGGTCAGGGTGAGCATGCCGATACCCGTCATGGCCACGCCGTACAGGACGTAGGTGACGTCCTGGCCCCAGTAGATGAGGACCGCGGCGAGGATCGTGAGTCCGATGACGATGGCCTGCCAGAAGGTGGCCTCGAAGCCGACCACCAGGCCGCGCAGGATCACCGTTGCCGGGCCGGTCTTGGTCGCGGAGGCGATGTCCGTCACCGGCTTGTGATGCGTGTCGGTGAAGTACTTCGTGAGCTCGTCCAGGGCGATTGCCAGCACGCTGCCGACGCCGACCGAGAGGAACGCGCGCCACTCGTGCATGTAGAAGATGGCGAGGAAGAAGAACGCCACCAGGGAGATCGCGGCCGAGGAATAGAATCCCTTGTTGATGGAGGAGAGCGCGTTGTCGCTTGCCCCGCCCTTCTTGCCGCGCACCAGGTAGGTCCCGATGATGGAGGAAAGGACGCCGATGCCTCGTACCAGCAGCGGGAAGATGATCCATTTCAGGTCGTTTGTCGCCATGACAAGAGCGACACCGAGAATCAGCCCCGAGACGATCGTCACCTCGTAGGACTCGAAGATGTCGGCGGCCATACCCGCGCAGTCACCCACGTTGTCCCCCACGAGGTCCGCGATGACCGCGGCGTTGCGCGGATCGTCCTCCGGCATGCCCGCTTCCACCTTGCCCACCAGGTCGGCGCCGACGTCGGCGGCCTTGGTGTAGATGCCGCCGCCGACCCTCATGAACAGGGCGAGCAGCGTGCCGCCGAACCCGAAGCCCAGCAGGGCATCAGGGGCGGACATTCCCATGTAGAGGAAGATGGCCGTGCCGCCGAGGAGACCGAGACCGTCGGTGAGCATCCCCGTGATGGTGCCCGAGCGGTATGCAATCTTCAGCGCCTCGGTGAAGCTCGTGCGGGCCGCTGCGGCCACGCGCACGTTGCCCTGCACCGCCATGCGCATGCCGAACTGACCCACC
>JBEKVA010000435.1:0-3654 GCA_049514475.1 Spirochaetia bacterium | reverse complement strand
CAGCGGATAAGGAAATACCGTACAAAGCGCAGGCGTCCCTTCTTCCTCCCTTCAAGCGGCTCAAGCTCAGCGTACATCTCTCATCTTCTTCGTTCTGCCGCCGCGCCTCGCAGGACAGCCGCGGCCGCCTTCAATCATCAGGCATCTTTTCAAGGTGATCCCCGAAAGCATCGAGGCTGGCTGGCGGCCAAAAAATCGTTGACGCCCTCGGCCGCGCATGAGTATCTCTCACCAAGCAAGGGAGGAGGACATGGGAGCCAGCCAGGCCGAAAAAGGCAAACAGTTTCAAGCAATGCACGCTCGCGCCGGAGCGTTCGTCATCCCCAACCCCTGGGACGCCGGCACCGCGCGCATGCTGGCGGGCCTCGGCTTCGAGGCGCTCACCACGACGAGCGCGGGGCTCGCGTTCACCCTTGGCAGGCATGACGGGGAGGTGAGCCGGGAGGAGACCCTCGCAAATGCAAAGGCAATCGCCTCGGCAACCGATCTTCCCGTTGCCGCTGACCTGGAGAACGGGTTCGGCGATTCACCCGAGGCCGCCGCGGAAACCATCAGGCGTGCCGCTGAGACCGGGATCGTGGGCGGCTCCATCGAGGATGCAACGCGGGATCCCCGGCATTCTCTCTACGACTTTCAGCATGCCGTGGAGCGCATCGCGGCAGCCGCAGAGGCGGCCCACGCGCTCCCCTTCCCCTTCATGCTCGTCGGCCGGGCCGAGAACTACCTCCACGACCGCCCCGACCTGGATGACACCATCCGCCGGCTGCAGGCGTTCGAGGCAGCCGGGGCCGATGTCCTTTACGCGCCGGGGCTCACCCGGTTGGATGACATCCGCACCCTGTGCGCATCAGTGAAGAAACCCCTCAATGTCCTGGTCGGAATGAAGGACGCCTCATTCTCCGTGGCCCGGCTGGCGGCACTGGGGGTGCGCCGCATCAGCCTTGGCGGCGCGCTGACGCGCACCGCCCTCGGGGCGTTGCTGCATGCCGCGCGCGAAATCAGGGAACGAGGCACGTTCAGCTTCCTTGAGGACGCGCTCTCTTTTGCGGAAGCCTTGGACCGGGTGAAGGCGCACGGTTGAAGACCATGAGAACGCTGGGCGCCGCCAGGCAGAAGGCGGCGATGATGGCGAACATGGTCCGGATGCCCACGGCATCCGCAATGATCCCGCCGATCCAGGGCCCGGTGAACATGCCGATTGCATAGACTGACTGGTGGATGCCCATGGCCGTGCTCCTGTGCGCGGCATCCACGCCCTGGATGGAGAGCCCCAGCAGGATGGGGAAGAAGAGGCCGTTTGCAAGACCCATGACGACGGTGGAAACGAAGAGCAGGAAGATCGATTGGCCGAACGCGGCGAGCACCGCTCCCAGTGAAAAAAGCACGAAGCTTCCATAGAGAAGGACCCGCCCGCCCCGGTTGGCCGCCAGGGTGGCAAAGAGGTTCGCCGCCACATTGGCGGCAATGTTCAGCGTCATGATGAGGCCGATGGAGACGGCGCTTGCCCCCATGCGCTGCGCCAGCAGGGGCATGAATCCGAAGGTCAGCGCCCAGACGCCGAACTGGCAGAGGGCATTCGTGAAGGACGGCACCAGGACGTCGCGTCGGCGGAAGATCGAGATGACCGACCGCGCGCTGACCTGCCCGCGATGATCGGCATCCGCGCGCGGGATGCGCACGCACGCCAGGATGATCGCGGCGGCAACGGAAAAACCGGCGGCGGCGAAGAACGCCAGCGCGTAGCCTCCCAGTGACTCGAGGAATCCCGTGAGGCTGGTGCCGATGATCTGGCCCACGGAGGAGGCAAAGGCCATGAGCGAGGTTGCGAAGATCGTCCGATCAGGAGGGAAGAAGCCGGCGAACACCACCATCATGGGGACCCACGCCGCGGCAGCGGCGCCGGTGAGCGCGCGGCCGAAGGCCAGCATGCCCAGCGACTTTCCGAAAGCCATGACAACGGCGCCAATCCCCGCAAGAAGCACCCCGATGACCAGATAGGGCTTGTTGCGGCCCGTCGCGTCCGCCACGACGCCCAGCGGCATCCGCAGCACTGCCATCCACAGGCCGTACATCGACAGGACCACCCCGACGGCAGCGAGACGGGAGGTGCGTTCAGCGACGTAGGCAGGCAGGCTGGGCACGTAGGCGTACAGGGCAACGAAGTACAGGACCGCTGCCCCGAAAAGCGCCGCGATGCGTTTGCGGTTCATGACGGGCGCAATAGTAGCCGGGAAGGGGCGGCTCGGTCCACGCCGGGCCCGGCACGAGCGCCGATGCTCACCCGGGCCTCGCGCAGCGCAAGAAGGAGCACGACGCGTTCATCGACAGGATCTGCGGCTTTCAGAGGGATTTCCAGAAGGGACACTCCAGCCAGCTGAGCGAGCTCACGCGGGACAGCGCCTGAAGCGCGGCGCACGCCAGCGGCCGTCTAGGGGCGCTGTTCCTGGCCGGCGAGCGCGGCCTTGCGGACCCTCTCGGCAAGGATGAGGTAGGCCTCCTCGGTGTCCGTGACCTCGCGGAGGATCCCCTCGGTGCGGCACTCGATCTCATCCACCAGCGAGTCCCAGGTGTACGCGGCTCCCGCGCGGTCCAGGACGTCCTTTCCCAGGCGGCTGAGCACCCCGGCGTGGATCTTCCGAACGCCCAGACGCACGATCAGGAAGGCCGATCCGCGGCCGACCACCTTGTCGTGGATCTCCGCCCGCGAGGAGTCGACCGTGGTGTTCAGGAGGAACCGCTCCAGCTCGAAGAGGGGATGAAGCCAGCGCCCGGCGCTCGAGAAAAGCACCTGGCCGTCGACAAGAAACTCAAGAGAAGCATCCGAGGTCATACTGTCCTTCCCCCCCGGCACTCGTCCAGCGCCAGGGACCCCGAGGGACCCGAGCATAGCACTCGAAAATCACCCTGTCACCGGGGCAGCGAGCCGCGTGAGTGGACCGCGCGGGCGGGGAGCCGCGGCGTCGATCCTTCAGCGCGGATTCGTTTGACACGCCCGGATGGGCCAGCTACCCTGAGGGGGGGGCAGGATGGACACAACCAGGATCATGCGGAGCGCGTTCGACCATGGGTACAGCTACGAAGCCCGGTATCGCAGCTGCGGTCAATGCACGGTGGCGGCGGTCCAAGACGCCCTGGGGATTCGCAATGACGTCGTATTCAAGACCGCAAGCTGCCTCGGGGGCGGCATCGGCAAGCTCTGCGACGGCTCCTGCGGCGCGTACACCGGCGGCGTCCTGATGATCGGGCTTCTCTGGGGAAGGATCCGGGACAAGTTCGACGGCGACGCGGAAAACAAGCTGGCCTCCGACAAATTGACGGTCGGCCTTCACAAAGAGTTCGTGCGGGAGTTCGGTTCCGTGACCTGCCGGGAAATCCACGACAGGCTGTTCGGGCGGAGATTCGACCTGTGGGACGATGCCGACAGGGAGCTGTTCGATCAGGCAGGCGCGCATCGGGACAAGTGCACCATGGTGGTCGCAAAGGCGGCTTCCTTGACGACGGGGCTGATCCTGGGGGAGCTGACCTCGAGGGGACTGGAGCTCGATGAGCTGGAGGCCGTGAGCAGCCAGTAGTTCCCGCTGAGCTTTTTTTCGCAGATCGTCGGAAAGCCCGCAATTGTGGATGCCCATGAGAACTCTCCGGTAATTCATTGCT
>JBEKVA010000434.1:0-3663 GCA_049514475.1 Spirochaetia bacterium | reverse complement strand
ACATGCAGGGGAAAAGGATCCTCGACCTGTACCGCGACGGGGCACTCCTCGGTCACCGCGGTGCCTCCGCTGTGACGGCAATGAAGGCAGGTCTCTCGGAGGGGCTTGCCGCCTCTCTTCCCTCGGTCTGGGAAGGGCGCCTGTGCGCCGCCCTCGCGCGGATGTTTCCCGGCTATCCGTCTGTGAGGATCTTTTCCTCCCGCGCGCGGGCCCTCGCGGCGCTTTCACTTTCGGAGGATCCCTGGGACCCGGCGCTCGCCGGTGCGGACGCGGCTACTGCGATCGCACCGGCAGCGGCGCCGAGTCCGCGGGGTACGGGAGTACCCGTTCGGCCCGAAGGCCGTACCGCGGCGCCAAATCCGCGGGGTACCGCGGCGCTATGGCGGCCGTTTCTCCCAGCCCCCGCCGGGGCGCGCGTGCTCCTGCCGGTGCTGCCGCTGACGATGTGCGGAGCCCCCGCGCCTGCCCTGGCCGCACCCGATCATTCGGCGGCACTTCCCGAGTCCGATCATCTTCCCGGCTTCCTGCTGGCCGGTGCGCTGCACGCGCTGGCCGCTCTTTCCAGCTCTTCCCCCAAGCGCCCCGCTCCGCGCCTGGGCAACCCGATCCTCGAGAAGGCGGTGGATGGCGCGCGCGGATGGGCGCGCACCGGCCCCTACGTTCGCGCCGTGTTTCCCGCCGCCCAGTATCCCCGCGTTCACGCCGAGTTTCTCCGTGCCGGGGTCCTCCTGTGTCCCACCTGGCCCGGACCGAGCATTCTTCCCGGGGAGTGTTCCTCCGGGGAAAACAGACTCCTGGCGGACCTCTTCGCCGGGCATCCCGGAGGCTGATCATGGACAGCGTCGCTTTTTCCCAGTACGCCTCTCACCTGGTCATGGGCGCCTTCGCCACATTCGCCGCGATATTGCTGTGGTCGAAGACGAGGGACATGGCCTGGACATTCCTCATCATCGCCGCGATCGTCTCCTACGCCGACATCGTGCTGCAGACCCTCCGCGGGTTCGGCATCCTCGGCGGCGACCTCCTGCAGTTCCAGGGATACCCGGTGCTGCAGGTGGCCCTGGCGAATCTTCCCCTCCTGTTCACCGGCATAGGGTTCCTTATCGCAGCCTCGCGGCGGACACGCTCCTGACGATGGCTCCCATCCACGTCGTCCCCGCCCGCGACGAGGCCAACATCGAGCAGAAGCTGGTGACGCTGCTGCTCGCCGCGGTCCAGGAGAAGCCCGACCTGATCATCTCGGTCTTCGCCGGCACACCGGCTTTCGGCGCCTACCGCCTGCTGGTGGAGCGGGCGAGCGGGGAAATCGTGGATTTCTCGCGTGTTCGTTTCGTGGTGTTCGACGAGCTGGTGCGGGAGGACGGGTCAACCCCCTTCCGCGCGGTACTGGAGGAACGGCTTTTCACGCCGCTCGCCATCCCGCGCGAAAACGTCATCTCCTACGTGCCGCAGAAGGACGGGGAGGCGGCCGCCGCGAAGGTGGCGGGCTGGATCGCGGTGGCCGGGATCGACATCGCGCTTCTCTCGGTAGACTCCCGGGGGCACATCGGTTTTCACCGTACCGGCGCCGACCTCCATTCCGTCGCCGGGATCCTGCCGGTGGAGAATCCCGAGCGGTGGGGAGCAGCGCGCGTCTTCACCCTTGGGCTCGCCGAGGTATCGAATGCCGCCCGGATAATCCTTTTCGCCTCGGGGCGCAACCTCGCGGAGATCGTGCAGCGGTTGACCGAGGGCAGCTTCGATCCCACGATCCCCATTTCCCTTGCGCAGCGCCACGGCCGCGTCACCCTGATTGCCGACACCGGGGCCCTGTCCCGCGTGGCGAAGGAAAGCCGCATTCGCGGCTTCTACTCGGGATTTCTCATCATGGACCGCGAGTCGGCGCCCCGCGGCCGCCGCGTGCTGGTCATTTCCCCGCATCCCGATGACGCGCCGATCAGCCTCGGGGGAACCATGGCGATGCTCGGCAAGGGAAACCGTGTGCTCACCGCCGTCATGAGCACCGGCCACCGCTCCTTCATCTACGGCACACAGAGGAGCGAAAGGATCGCCCTGCGCGAGGAGGAAGTGCTGAAGGAGTCCCGCATCCTGGGCGCCGAGCACCGCTTCCTGCGCCTTCCCTTCTACGACAGCAACTACGAGGTGTCAGAGCGCGACAGGGAAACTCTGATTGCACTGCTGGAAGAGCTGGATCCCGACTGGGTGTTCATGCCGCACACCAAGGACAGCCACCCCGCGCACGTGGCAAGCCGCGCCATCGCGGTCTCCTCGCTGCAGCGATACCTGGCAGGAACGCGGAAGATCGTGGAGGTGTGGAACTACGAGGGGCCGTGGGCCCTTTTCAACCGCGGGGATTTCAACACGATCGTCACCGTCCCGCAGAACGCCTTCGAACGCAAGCTCGAGGCCATCCGCGCGCACGCCTCCCAGGTGGCGCGCACCCCCTACGATGTTGCCGCCGAATCCCTGGCTCGGCTGCGCTCGGCCCTGGTGCCCGAGTCAGAGCTGGCGGGATTCGGCGCCCTCCCTCCGCGGCTGGATGCCTGGATCGAGCTTTTTGCCCGGGAAACCGCGCGCGGGGAGCAGGACGCCCTGCCACCAGGGAATGCCACGGCCTACCGTGGCGGCCAGAATGCCACGGACTACCGTGGCCGCGGGCCCCAGTAAGGCGGTCATGAAAAAAGCCCGGCGCGGGCCGGGCTCTCCATCGCGGAAAAATACGAAGACTCTACTCGACGAGGATGGCTTCCGCGGGGCAGTCGCTCGCCGCGTCGCGCACCGCTTTCTCGAGGTTGGCGGGCACTGCCGGGTTGATGACCTCCGCCAGGTCCTTTCCCATCTTGAAGACCTGGGGGACGCTGTCGGTGCAGAGGCCACACGCGGTGCAGAGATCAGGGTCTATTCTCACCTTCATCGAATGCTCCTTCCGGATTGTTGTTTTCGCCGGGCCGAGGGGCTGCGGCGGAAAATACCATAGCGCAATTCGCCGGGTCTTTCAAGAAGCGCCGCGCCGTCACGGCGGGCGCCGGCAGGTCCCTCGAACGAACGGGGGTTCGGGGCTGCGCGTGCCGCGGTGACCCCCTCAGCCTTGACAGTTCCTTCGAATTCGATATTCTTGGCTCAGATCGAGTGCAGCCACGGCTCGCGGGGTTCTGGTATGCGATACCGTGACCTTCAACAATAGTTCGGGAGGCAACGCATGATAGCTCTCACCATCGGCATCGTCCTCATCCTTTTCGCCGTGTACGCAATCCTGCCCCTGTCCTGGAGCCTCCAGTGGTGGCCCGAGGTGATCCAGTTCCTCAAGGGGGGCGTTCCGATCCTCGCTGTCTTCATCGGCCTGATCGCGTTCTTCGTCGGCGTTGCCGACATCAAGGACAAGATGGAGGCGAAGAAGGAGGAGGAAGAGGAAAAGCAGGAGAAAAAGGCCGAACAGGGCAAGGGGACTACTTGACATTCCCCCGCCGGTGTGTAAATTTACTCTTCCCGCAGCATGGAAAGGCGCGTTGAACGAATGATAACTGCGCCCTGGCTGCATTTTTCCACGGAAGGGTTGAGAAACTGATGAAAACGATATTCGTAAAGCCCTCTGAGATCGAGCATAAGTGGTATCTCATCGACGCGGAGGGAAAGGTTCTCGGACGGCTGGCGTCGCGCGTCGTG
>JBEKVA010000433.1:0-3670 GCA_049514475.1 Spirochaetia bacterium | reverse complement strand
AAGTTCAGGTCATCGGGGGTAATCCAGTCCCCTTCGGCCAGGAGGACGGCGCGTTCCACGGTATTCTCCAGTTCGCGGATGTTCCCCGGCCAGCGGTAGCTCTCCAGCATCTCCATGGCCCTGGGGTCGACGCCGCTGATCCGCTTGTCCATTTCCGACGCCGCCTTCTCCAGAAAAAAGGCAAGGAGCAGCTTGATGTCTCCTCCCCGCTCCCGCAGGGGAGGCAGGCGGATGGTCACGACGTTCAGCCGGTAGAACAGGTCCTCGCGGAAGAGGCTCTGGCGCATGAGCTCCATGAGGTTCTTGTTTGTCGCCGAGATGATGCGGACGTCCGTCTTCACCGTCTCGTTGGACCCCAGCCGCTCGAACTCCTTTTCCTGGATCACGCGCAGCACCTTGGCCTGGGTGAAGAGACTCATGTCGGCAACCTCGTCCAGGAATATGGTCCCGCCGTTGGCATGCTCGAACCTGCCGATGCGGGTCCTGTCCGCGCCGGTGAATGCCCCTTTCTCGTAGCCGAACAGCTCGCTCTCCAGGAGCTGCTCCGGCAGGGCGGCGCAGTTGACCCGCACGAACGGCCCCGAGGCGCGAGGGCTGTTGTAATGAATGGCACCGGCCACCAGCTCCTTCCCCGTACCCGTCTCTCCCGCGATGATCACGCTGGAATCCGTCCGGGCGACCCTGTTGACGATCCTGAAGACCCGCTTGATCTCGGGGCTCTCGCCGATGAAGTTATAGGGCTGGTAGGCCTCGGTGGCAGGCGCCGCGCGGCCGTCCGGCGGCCCCTTCTGGTCCCGGCCGGCCAGCGCCCGCTTGATCTGGAAGTGCAGCTCGGGAATGCTGAAGGGCTTCTGCAAAAGGCTGAAGGCGCCTTCCTGGACGGCCTGGAGCCCTTCGCCGGTCGTTGCAAGGTCCGCGTGCACGATGATGATGGTCTGCGGGTTGCGGGCCCGGGCCGTCTTCACCAGGTCGCGGATGCTCCCGCCCGCCATCATGACGCTGGCGATGATCACGTCATGGCCGCGCTTCTCCACCTGCCCGACGGCGCCGGCGTAGTCTGAGGCCTCGTACACCGAGTGCCCGATGCTCTGGAAGAAGTTGCAGATGTCCAGGCGGAGATTCTCGTCCTGATCGACCACCAGAAAGGCGCTCACCGTGGTACCCTTGTTGTCAATAATACGAATCGCCCCTATCTTTGGGGAGACCCCGCCGGGGTGAAAGGAGTCGTCACGGCCGCGATCGACAGGCTCAGGGAAATCCCCTTCTTCGCAGACATCTCAGAGACCGATCTCCGCCACATCGCCGAGATCATCGCAGAGAAGCACTATCGCACGGGCGAGGTGATCATCAAGGAGCGCACGGAGGCGGAACGCTTCCTCATCATCCACCGGGGGAAGATCGAGATCACCAAGAGATTCGAGGAGAGCGAGGAGTTCGTCCTTGCCGTGCGCGGTGACGGGGACTTCTTCGGCGAGATGGCCCTCCTGGACGAGCAGCCTCGATCCGCCACGGCGCGGGCGCTCGAGCCGACGACGGTCCTGGAGATATCGCGAAGCGACTTCGAGACCCTCCTCGTCAAGGCCCCTGCGCTGGCCTTCCGCATCATGAAGGAGCTCTCCGCGCGGGTGCGGGAGACCGGCGCCCTCCTCATCTCACACCTCCAGCAGAGAAACCGCCAGCTCTACCGGTCTCATATCGACACCATCTCGATGGTCGTGAAGGCCATCGAGAAGCGCGACGAGTGGACCGACGGGCACACGCTGAAGGTCGTCGCCGTGGCTTGTGCCATCGGCAGGGAGATGGGGATGACGGAGGACGAGCTTCTCTCCCTCGAGCTGGCCGCGCTGCTCCACGACCTGGGGATGCTGGCAGTTCCCCAGACGCTCCTTGCCAAGCCCGGCGCCCTCTCCGAAGAGGAGGCGGCGGAAATCAGGAGCCACGTCATCAAGGGCGGAGAAATGCTGGAGGGAAACCCGCTCCTGTCAAAGGCCATTCCCATCGTCGTGCACCACCAGGAGAGATTCAACGGCTCAGGGTACCCCGAGGGGGCGGCGGGGGGGAGCATTCCCCGCGCCTCGAGGATCCTCGCCGTCGCGGATGCCTGGGAAGCGATGACCCGCGGGAGGCCGTACCGTCCGCGGCTTTCCCCCGAGGAGGCGCTCGCGGAGATCCGAAAGGGCTCAGGTACGCAGTTCGATCCGGAAGTCGTCGCGGTGTTCGAAAGACTGCGGCAGGCAGGGACGATTTCCGCCGGGTGAGGGCCCGGCGGAAACGCTCAGGTCCCTTTCACGAGACGGCTTTCTGCACCTCCCTGCGCAGCCGCTGGACCGTCCGGCCCAGCTCGCCGATGACGCGAAGTGAATCCTCCATGGCGCGGGCAAGCAGCTTGACCTCGGGATCGTTGCGGCTCAGGAGCTGGAGGTCGTAGAAGGCGACCGATGTCCTGTCCTGGGCTGCCACGACGTCGGACATGCCGTGGTTGGGGAGGAACGGCGCCCATCCGAAGCAGTCCCCCGGCGCGTAGCGGTGCGCCCTGTTCCGCGTGGGGAAGGCCGTCCCTTCCAGCACCTCGCAGACCGTTGTCGCATCCGCTCCCTCTTTCACGATCACGTCGCCCTTGTCGTAGCGGCGGATGTCCACTCCCCGGGGGGCAGGGGCGGCGGCCTGTGCGGTGATGCCAACGGCCTGGCAGGCACCGCCGACCATCCGGACCTCGGGATTCTCGAGGACATGCTTGCGGCCGTAGATGGAATCGTGCTTCACCATGGCCGCGTTGCGGGCCATCTTCAACGCTTCCCACCGCACGTCACTTTCCGTCATGCCCATGATGTTTTCATCGATCTCGAAACGATCGTTGAATGGACAGTGAGGGTGCCTGCACCGAACAGCGTAAACACCCTTTTTCAGTCGATATGGCATACGGGACCTCCTCGAAACTGAGTGCTGAATGGAATGCAAGCCGTGTGCCAACCACTGAACAGCCAAGATCCCGCGTATGTCTTTTCAGGGAAAGGAAATCGGCGAAGGCCCTTAACCGGGGGCCTGTATGGGGAGGTAAGAATTATTACAAAATTGTAAGACAGGAGAAAAAATTGTAATTAATAGCCTTCGGCTGAATCTCCCGTTGGCGTCTTTCCCCTGAAGAAACGGTATACAAGCACCTGGTAGACAATCACGATAGGAACGAACACCAGTGCAACAATCGCCATGAGCCGCAGCGTGTAGGGTCCTGACGATGAATTGTAGATCGTGAGACTGGCCGCCGGGTCCAGGCGCGAGGGGATGAGATTCGGGAACAGGCCCACCAGGCCGGTGCCAATGACCAGCAGGATCGTCAGGCACGAGGAAAGGAATGCAAGGAGCGGCCGGGCCCGCTCGTGCAGCACCTTCACGGCCACCAGGGCGGCAACCGCCAGCAGCGGCACTGCGATCCACCCGGGGTGGGACAGGTAGTTGTCGTACAGGCGTGTCGCGAACCCCGTGAGCACCAGGAATCCCGCGGCGACGATCAGCACGATGAACCATAAGGTGCCGGCCACCCTCCTGCTTCTCTCCGCTATGCCTCCCTCGCACTTGTAGCTCAGCCACAGGGCGCCGTGCTGCAGGAAGAGTAGCACGAACAGCACGGCTGTCAGCAGGCCGTAGGGATTGAAGAGCTGCAGGAAGCTTC
>JBEKVA010000432.1:0-3671 GCA_049514475.1 Spirochaetia bacterium | reverse complement strand
GGTAGGTCATGGGTGCCTCCTCCGCGCCGCCTTCAGGGCGCCGCCGCAGGCGGATTCAGGGCGCCGCCGCAGGCGGATTCAGGGCGCCGCTGCCGCAGGCGGCTCCTGGAGCGCTGCCAGCGGCAGCTCGTAGATCACCATCTCATCCTCCTGCTCCGCCCGCAACCCTCGCGCGGCGCACCATCGTTTCAGCCGGTCAACCGCCGGCACCATCCACTCGATGTCGAAGGGTCCCTCCCGCGCCGCGCGCAGGCGGAGGAAGATGTCATCGAACAGTGCGTCGGCGACAGAAGTGTCCCGCGCATCGAGGCAGACGATCTTCATCCGGGGGGCGGAGAAGCGTTCATCGAACCTGGCGATGACCAGGCCGGCGAGCCCCTCGTCGGACAGGATTCCCCGGCAGCAGCCGGTGCGGACATAGCGCTCGGCAAGCAGCTCGGGGGAAAACGGCCGCGCCTGCCAGCCGTCGACGACCAGCCCCGCGGTGTCGCGAAAGCAGCCGAAGCGGACCAGGAAATCGTAGACGAGGCTCTCATCGCGCACCGTCTCCACCTCGGGGGCCGACGCCGATGCCGCGGGGTTCGCCAGGGAAACAGCCTCCAGCTCCGCCCTGCCTCCCTGCCAGCTCATGCGCGTGAGGGTCATGCGTCTCTGGAACCCCAGCCGCTCATTGGTGGTGATGGAGGCGCGGTTGCGCGTGCTGGTGGAGAACCTCACCGAGAGAAGCCCCGGGCGGGCGGCCAGCAGAGTGAAGAAATGCAGCGCGAGAGCGCGCCCGAGGCCCTTCTCCTGCACCGACGGGTCCTTGCGCAGCCCCTCCAGCCACGCATCGACGGGCGTGAAGAACGTGAGCTTCCCGCACCCGACAACCCTTCCGTCCAGGAGGACCGCGTCGAACTCGCCATCGCCGTCCGCCAGCCATGCATCGAACACGCGTGGGAGGTAGTCCCTGCCCTCCCAGATGCGGGAGGAAAAAGCCATGACGGCAGGTTTGTCGGCGCTCGTCATGCGGCGAACGGCAAACACGGCGCCCTCCCTATGAGTCACGGCCGATGCAGGCAAGCATCAGGGTGAAATCTGCCGCGCCCTGGCGGCGGAATGAACCGAGGGCGGGGGTGCAGCACGTGCAGTCTTTCACAACCGAGATATCGCTCACCCCCGCCTCCCGCAGCATCTCGACATTGGCTCGGCGCAGGTCCAGGCGCGGTGTCCCCCCGGCGCCCCGTACCACCGCGTCGGCGCCGAATTGGGCGGCAAAGCCCACGGCCCTTTCCTCGGGGACCGCGTAGCAGCAGGCGCCGATACCCGGCCCGATGGCTGCGGAGATATCGCCTGGCTGGGAACCGAAGGCCTCGCGCATTGCGCGGACGGCCTCCCCTGCAATTCCTGTTCCTTTCCAACCCGAGTGCACAAGGCCGAAGGCGCCCGTTGCCCGATCCACGAGGAAGATCGGCAGGCAATCGGCAACTGTCACTGTAAGGAGCGCATCGGTTCGATCGGTGATCATCCCGTCGGCCTCCGTGCCGGCAAGCTCTTCCGGCTGCTGGCCCTTCAGAAGGATGATCGACAGGGAGTGGACCTGGCGGACGGCGAAAGCCCTTTCAGGGGGGATGCCCAGCTCGGAGAGGAGCCGTGCACGGAATGGATGCGAAAAGCGGCGGGAAAGGGCCATGTCTCCCGCGCGGAGCTTCCGCCCGTTCGTCTCGAAGGAAGCGATCGTCGAGAAATGATCCTCGGCGCCGGCGGTGAGCCGCAGCTCGCGGATCGAGGCAGGCGCTGCGCCTCGCGGTGCGTCCCTTTTGGTGGAATGATCAGGCATGCCGGGAAATGGTACACAATTTATCACACCCCGTCGAATGCCTTCGCACGAGAGGCGGCCTTCGAGACCGCCGATGAATCTCAGGCGGTGATCGCGGGAATGCTGACGGTGAACTCGCTGCCCTTTCCCAGGACCGAAGTGAGGCCCACCGTTCCCTCGTGCAGCTCGGTCAGCCGTTTCACAAGGCTCAGGCCAAGCCCCGTTCCCGGAATGCTGGCGGTGCGCTCACCGCGTACCCGGTAGAACTCGTCGAAAACCCTCGTGCAATCCTCGGGGGCAAGGCCGATCCCGTCGTCCCTCACCGCCACCGTCACATATATCCCGGCATGGCCGAGGCGCACCCAGACGTGGCCGCCCTCCTGGGAGTATTTCAGGGCATTCTCCACGAGATTGGAATACACCATCGAGAGGGCATCGCGGTCGGCAAGAACGCGCGGAAGCTCCCCCGCGGCGGCGGAGACGCTGACCTCGATTCCCTTCTCCAGCGCCTTTTCCCGGTTGGCCTCCACGACGTCGGCCACCACCGCCGCGACATCGACGGGTGCCCGCTTCAGAGAGAAGTTCCCCGTCTGGATGGCGGTGAGGTTCAGCAGCTCGTTCACCATGGTGCGCAGGGTCCTCACCCGCAGCAGGGCCCGCTGCAGCATGCGGTGCTCTTCCGCCGCGTCGTGCTTCAGCATGCCGCTGAGGATCAGGTTCAGCCATCCCTCGGTGGCGGCGAGGGGGCTCTTCACCTCGTGCGCGACAAGCGATACGAACATCGACTTGGCGGTGTCCAGCTTCTTCAGCTCGGTGACGTCGCTGAAGACCGCTACGGCGCCCGAAGCCTCCCCGCCGGGCTCCAGCACGGGGCTCACGTTCACCATGTAGGTCGACTCCCCGATGGGGATCTGGCGGGAGAGGATCATGAACCCGCCGGGGGAGCCGATGACCACGCTGATGATCTCCCGCACGTCGGGATTGGCGATCTCCTCCAGCGGGAAGGGAATGGCGCGGCTGGCGCAGTCGGGGAGGATGCGCGCGGCGGCGTTGTTCCTGAGCACGACCAGCCTCTCCGTGTTGATGACCAGGATGCCGTCGGTCATCGCCGCGATGATGGTGTTGCTCTTCGAGCGCTCGTAGGCCACCTCGAGCAGGCGCTTCTCCCGCTCCTCCCGCAGCCGGCGCGCCTCGCGGGTGAGCGTTCTGCGCTCCAGGCCGTTCTTGATGGCAAGCAGCAGCTCGTCGGGGGTAAAGGGCTTGGGGATGTAGCTGTAGGCCCCCTGGCGGGTGCCCTCCACTGCCGTATCGATGGTCGCATGGGCCGTGATGATGATGGGAAGGATGTCAGGGTCCCGATTTCTCACCTCGCGCATAAGCTCCAGCCCCGACATGCGCGGCATCTGCAGGTCCACCAGGAGCACGGAAAAGGGTCCGCGCTCGATGAACTGCTCCAGGCCCGCCTTGCCGTCGCCCGCAGTCACCACGTCATACCCTTCGGCGGCAAGAATCTTGCGGCACCCCTCGCGGACACCAAGCTCGTCGTCGACAACGAGGATGTGGGCGGACTCTCCGGCAAGAACCTCGGACCCGGCGGCGGGCAGCGCGGAGGCCGCGGCGGGAGGATTGCTCACGCCAGCAGCTCCTTCACCTTGGAAAGCAGGGCCAGGGGAGCAACCGGCTTGTCGAAGAATGCCACGGCGCCCATGGCCTCCAGCTCCTCGGCGGTGCGGGGATGGAAATCGAAGCCCTTCTGGCTGGAGACGGCGGACACGATGATCACGGGGATCCCTGCCAGCCGCGGGTCGTTCTTCAGCGCACGGGCAAGGGTGAAGCCCGAGTCCAGGGCGCTCATCATGAGATCAGTCACCAC
>JBEKVA010000431.1:0-3677 GCA_049514475.1 Spirochaetia bacterium | reverse complement strand
CCGTTCGAAATACCGCGCGTCCAGCCTGCCGAGGTGCTCGGCCACCACCAGCGGATCCGCGTCGGGCAGGGCGTCTGTGATCTTCTCCGCGGTGATGGGAAACATGGAGGAAGGATAGCTGGCCGCGGGGCCCCTGCCAAGCTATAATCCCCAGCCATGACCCCTGGCGTGTTCATACTGGGCGAACCTCCCTTTGCGAGGAATGCCGCCGACAAGCTTGTCTCGAGGATCGCGACCGCCTTCCCCCGTCACGATACCCTCGTCACCCTGCCGGGCATTCACGTGACGCAGAGGCAGGCCTTCATGGAGCACCTCAACCGCCAGAGGATGCAGGAAGGCAAGGGGCCGCTCCCCCGGCAGGAAGCAGAGTTCGAGTGGAGCTACGCCGTTGACCTGATCATCGAGACCGACACGCTGCTGATCAGGCCAGACCCGGTGAACATGCCCCTGGCGTTCCGTGCCGATGACCTCCTGCAGCGCCTGGTACCGAAGCACAGGATCAGGTTCCTCGGAGTGCTGAACGCGAAGGTCAGGGACGCCATCAAGCGCCGCGGGGAACTATGGAGGATCACCCCGCTTCCCAAGACCCCCGAGGAGATGCGGGCAATGATCGACGGCTCGCGCATCGGTATTGGCGGCCGGGAGATCTATTATTACAGTACGCTCACCGGCGTGCGCTACCTCTCCTGCCAGCAGTTCGAGGAGCTGGGGCTCCTCGACGAGGCGCAGCTGCGGGCCCACCTGGCGGAGATCCAGCAGTACCTGGGAAAGCGCAACGCAGCAGGGTACCCTGAGCTCGCCTTCTTCCCCGCCGAGGCCGGTCTTACCCGCGCCGATTTCTCCCGCCACGACTTCACCGCCATGGAGGCGGCCGAATTGAGGAGCGTCTTCGAAGCGCTGCGGGAGAAATGCCTGGCCTCCGTGCCGCCGCAGTATCGCCGCGATGACATCGAGAACGTCGAATGGCGGAACTCCCTCGTGGCTGCCATGATCGGCAGGCATGATGAGATGATCACCGAGGAGACGCTGCTCGGCCTGAGCCCCGAGTTCTTCATGCAGATCGAGTGGCTCCCCGGCGGCCGCATCGAGGAGGGGGAAATCGTCTTCGACCCGGCGATGGAAGGAGAGGTGCCCGGTGACGCCGAGCCGCTGGCGGCGAGGCTGCGGGACGAGAAGCCGCGCAAGTTCATCTTCAACTTCGTGCGGGAGTACGGGGACCTGGAATACGTGAACATCGGGCGCGTGATCGGTTCCCTCTCGCAGCGGCCGGCGCTCCACGGCCGGCGGGGCGTCTACGTGGCCGCGGTGAAGCAGCGACAGAGCGCCGAAGAGCTCATCACGGTGATCAGGATGCAGAAGGAGGGCGTGCGCGAGTACCTCGACCAGGGATACTCGCTCCTGGATGCGATGATCAGGGCCGAAGAGTACACCGAGTACACCCTCGATCGCCGCCTGGGCTGCCGTCAGATTGGGATGAACCTGCCGTTGCGGGTGACGGCGAAGCGGATGAGCGAAAAATACACGATGGCCGACGGGGGGGTGTTTCCTATCTGGACCCCCTATTTCGAGCGGGAATACATCAGGGGCACCGCAACCGACAAGATCCCCCCGTACCACTTCGCCTCGGAGGAGTTCACCCTTGAATGCGCGCGCCTGCTGGGCGTAGCGGCCGCCCCGAACCTCATCGTGGGCCGCTGCGACCTGCGGGGTGTCCCCCTCTTCGATGACGGGGACGAGGTGATGATCGCAGATTCGCGCGGCATGCCGGCCGACATCGTTGTTGCAGATCACACGGGCACATTCAACGACTACGCCACCCCGCTTACAGAGTTCACCTCGAAGTACGCGCTTCCCGTCACGCGGCGCGCCGCCTTCCTTCCCGATGCCGCCCGCTTCGCCGTGACGTACCTCGATGCCTTCGAGAAGCGGCTCACCCGCATTCAGGACGACTACCGAAGGCGTCGCCGCGCGTACGACTCGCTTTTCGCGCACCTGCCCCGCCAGGAGCCCGGCAGCTTCGCCTACCGCTGGCGGCGGGCGCTCGCCCGCCTGGATGAGACCGACCCGCACGGGGTGCGGGAATCCATCCGCGGAAACCTGCACCTGTAGGGCGTACGCGTCGCCTTCCGCCTGCCGCGAATCTCCGCGGAAACCGGAAAGACCGTCGAGCTGTCCTGAGTGATTTTCCCCCGCAGCCGCGCAGTCTTGCGCCGCGCCGCGGAGGAAAAAAAGGCCCCTCTATGAGGGGCCGAAAGAACAAGTGGCCGGCGGCTTTAAGCCATGGAACGCCGCGGTACTCCGCGGATTTGTACCGCCGTCTTTTCTCTTAGATATCGAAGTACAGCATGTACTCCCAGGGGTGCGGGCGGAGGTCCAGCGCGAGGACCTCGTTCTTCATCTTGTACTCGATCCAGGTCTCGATCACGTCTGTGGTGAACACGTCGCCCTTCAACAGGTAGTCGTGGTCCTTCTCAAGCGCCTTCAGCACCTCGCGGAGCGATCCGGGGGTCTTGGGCACCGCGGCCAGCTCCTCGGGCGGCAGGTCGTAGATGTCCTTGTCCAACGGCTGGCCCGGGTCGATCTTGTTCTGGATCCCATCCAGGGCCGCCATCAGCATGGCGGAGAAGGTGAGGTAGGGGTTGCAGCTGGGGTCGGGGCAGCGGAACTCGAGCCTCTTCGCCTTGGCCGACGCGGAATACATCGGGATGCGGATGGAGGCGCTCCTGTTCCTGCGTGAGTAGGCCAGATTGACAGGGGCCTCGAAGCCTGGCACCAGCCTCTTGAAGCTGTTGGTGGTTGGGGTGGCGAAAGCAAGGATCGAGGGGGCGTGCTTCAGCAGCCCGCCGATGGCGTATAGGGCCATCTGGGACATCCCCGCGTAGCCGTCACCGGCGAACAGGTTCTTTCCGCCCTTCCAGAAGGACATGTGCACGTGCATGCCGGACCCGTTGTCGCCGAACAGCGGCTTGGGCATGAAAGTCACGACCTTGTTGTGCTTCTTGGCCGTGTTTTTCACGATGTACTTGTACTTCAGAACGTTGTCCGCCATCGTGAGCAGGTTGTTGAAGCGCATGTCGATCTCGCACTGCCCGCCGGTGGCCACCTCGTGGTGCTGCGCCTCGATGGGAATGTCGACGGATTCCAGCGTGAGCATCATCTCGCTTCTGATGTCCTGCAGCGTGTCGTTGGGAGGCACGGGGAAGTACCCTTCCTTGTAGCGGATCTTGTAGCCCAGGTTTGGGTTCTCCTGCCGACCGGTGTTCCAGCGGCCTTCCGCGGAATCGATGTGGTAGTACCCCTCGTGCTCGTTCTGGTCGTAGCGGATGTCGTCGAAGATGAAAAACTCGCACTCGGGACCGAAGTAAGGGGTGTCGGCCAGGCCGGTCCCCTTCAGGAACGCTTCCGCCTTGCGGGCGATGTTGCGGGGGTCGCGGGTGTAGTCTTCTCCCGTGATCGGGTCGCAGATGTTGCAGATGACCACGAGGGTCTTTGCGGCAAGGAACGGATCCACGAACGCAGTGTCGGCGACCGGCTTTACCAGCATGTCCGACTCGTTGATCGCCTGCCAGCCGCGGATGCTCGACCCGTCGAACCCGAGGCCCTTTTCGAACACTTCCTCTGTGAGCTCGCGCGCCGGAACGGAGAAGTGCTGCCACAGCCCGGGGAAGTCCATGAAC
>JBEKVA010000430.1:0-3678 GCA_049514475.1 Spirochaetia bacterium | reverse complement strand
CGGCCGTGAACGCGAAACCGGTCGCCCGTGTGGAGCTTGAAACAGGCCAGAGAGGAGCGTAGCAAATTGGTCGAAGAGATTGTGCACATAGGGGTGAGCGTTTTTGACCTGGAAAAGTCGGTGAAGTTCTACACCGACGTCGTTGGCATGGACATCGAATATCGCGCATTCCACGAAGGGGAAAAGGTCAGCCGTGTCGTCGATGTGAGAAGCGCCGCGCTGAATGTCTGCGTCCTGCGCAAGGGCGGGGTCTGCCTCGAGCTGATCGATTACGGGAAACCAGACCACAAGCGTGTCGAGTACAAGGACCAGGCCTCGCCGGGTCTTATCCATATTGCGATGAAGGTATCAAACGTGGATGAGGCATACAGCAAGCTGAAGGCGATGGGGTACGGCTTCAACTCTGAACCCATGGTTACCCGCCCAAATGGGCCGAAAATCTGCTATTTCAGGGGTCCTGACAACGTCGTCATGGAATTGTACGAGGTGCTGAAAGCGTAGGAGCACCGCCCGCCGCCGCGCGGGTCAGCTGCGCGCCCTGGCAAGAGCCCGCCCGCGGGTCTCCGACGTCGGGAGTCTCGGAGGGAGATCGAAGCCCCGGGGAAAGAGAGGGCTCCGCGCATGATCCTGCCCGTCCATTTTCTTCGGGCGCTTCTGAAAGAGCTTTCCACTGTAGTGGTGAGTGTGCCTCGGCGGCAGCGGCCCTGGCCCGCAGAGCATCACGCAGGGCCGCCTGCAGGATGCGGCGCCCCGGCCCTGGCTTTTTTTCTGCCTCCGTGCCTGTCCCCGGGCTCTGCGCCCCGCTGAGAGTCCGTCGGACAGGACCGCGGGGGGGACTATTCGGGGGCGGGTGAGCGCATCGAAAAAAAGCGCGTTCGACGGGCGCGCGGTATTGACGGATACCGTCAATTGGGATAAACTTAGTGCGTAAACTTCACTGAGAGTTCGCTTCGGCGGTCGGACATGGAAAAATGCCTGCCGCTGAGCAGGCCCGCGCCGCGGCGCTGGCCATGCCCAATGCACCTGACGACGAAGAGGAGAGAGACTGATGAAAGCGACTGACATCCTGCCCTCAGACCGCACCCCGCGAAAGCTCAAGGTTCCCGAGGTCATGCTTTTCCGCTATACCCCGACGCTGAAGGATGAGCTTGACAAAGGCATCATTACCCGCGCCGAGGCCCTGCGCCTGTTCCGGGCCATGATGCTGCACCGCAACGTTGAATACATGGTGCGCGACCTGGACGTGAAGCGCTTCGTGCCGTATGAAGGCTACGAGTACCGCGGCACCTCGCACCTGAGCGTCGGCCAGGAAGCCGCGGCAGTGGGGGCGATGTCCATGCTGCGTTGCGAAGACTACATCACCAGCACGCACCGGGGACACGGCCACTGCGTGAACAAGGGCCTGTTTGCCCTGCAGGAAATGGATGAGGCGTCCCTGAAGAGATTCACGAAGGACGCTGAGAAGAACGAGTTTCCCATCAAGGACTACAAGGACCTCCGTGAAGCGGCCATCGATTACCACGTGTACCGCACCATGGCGGAGCTGCTGGGCAAGCAGGCGGGATACTGCAAAGGCCGCGGCGGCGGGATGCACATTGCCGACTTCAGCGTCGGCAACCTAGGGGCGAACGCGATTGTCGGCGGGAGCTTCGCGATTGCCACGGGCGCGGCCTTTGCCTCCGACCACCTGGGAGAAGGCCGCGTGGTTGTGTGCTGCATCGGTGACGGCGCAATGAACAACGGCATTGCCCACGAGGCGATGAACTTCTCCACCCTGGGACAGTTCGAGCACGGGCTGCCGGTCATCTTCTTCGTGGAAAACAACCAGTACGGCTACACCGGCCAGCAGAAGATCGAGGCCACCGACATTGAGTTCCTTTCCCAGCGCGGCCTGGGCTACAACGCGGAAGGCATGCACGCGGAGACCATCTGCGGCATGAACGTGCTCTCCGTGCGTGATGCGCTGAAGCGCGCCAAGGAGCTGTGCCTGAAAGGGGAGGGGCCCGTGCTCATCGAGGCGGAGACCTACCGTCACTGGGGCCACAACTTCAAGGACAAGGGAACCTCCTACCGCACGGATGCGGAAAAAGAGGCGTGGCTGAAGTATGACCCGGTCGACTGGTTCAAGGCACAACTGATCGAGAACAAGATCCTCACGGCGGAGAGCGCCGAAAAGGAATGGAACCAGGCACGCGAGAAGGTGGAGATTGCCACGCGGCGGGCGATCAACGGAAAGGACCCGGACCCCAAGGACATGTTCGACGGGCTGTTCGCCTGCAGCACCAGCGATAATATCGGGGACAAGTACAAGACGATCAACATGCTGAAAGAGGCGCGCAGCATTCCGCGCGACTCCGAAGGGAAGATCATGACGCGCCACGCGGTTGTGGAAGCGCTGACGGAGGAAATGATCCGCGACAGGCGCGTGTGCGTGTGGGGCGAGGACGTGGCAGAGCAAGGAGGAGCCTACGTGGCCACCTCGGGGCTGCTGGAGATCTTCGGACGCAAGCGCGTGTTCAACTCCCCGATCTCCGAGTCGGCGATCGTGGGCACCGCGGTGGGTGCCGCCATGGCAGGGCTGCGGCCGGTGGTCGAGCTGATGTACATCGACTTCGTCCTGCAGGCCATGGACCAGCTGGGCAACCAGGCTGCCAAGGCGCGCTACATGTTCGGCGGGCAGTACACCATCCCGATGGTGGTGCGCGCGACCATCGGCGGCGGCAAGGGGTACGCGGGGCAGCACAGCCAGAGCCTCGAATCGGTGCCGGCGCACTTCCCCGGGCTGAGGGTCATTGCCCCTTCCAACGCCTACGATATGAAAGGGCTGCTGAAGAGCGCCATTCGCGATGACAACCCGGTGTTCTTCATCGAGCACCAGTGGGTGTACCTGGAAAAGTCGGTGGTGCCCCTGGAGGACTACACGGTCCCCATCGGGGTGGGCAAAGTGGTGAAAGAAGGCAGCGACATCACGGTGGTCTGCTACTCCAACATGGTGCCGCGCGTACTGGCGGCGGCGAAGAAGCTGGAAGCCGAGGACGGCATCAAGGTGGAAGTGGTAGACCCGCGCACGCTGGTGCCGCTGGACATCGACCTGATCTCCTCCTCGGTGAAGAAGACGGGGCATGCCATGATCGTCGTCCAGGCAGTCTACACGGGCGGCTATGCAAGCCACATCAGCCATGAGATCACGCGGACCAGCTTCAAGGAGCTGAAAGAGCCGGTGAGAATCCTCTCCGCCTACGATGTGCCCCCTCCAATGGCGTACCCCCTGGAGGTGGAGAACATCCCCAGCGTGGACAAGATCATCCGCACCATCAAGGAAGAGTTGAAGGTCAAAGGGGCCAGGAAGTAGGCCGTTTTCACCACGGATACCCGCAGCGGCGGATGGGGGGTGTGGCGAACGCACCCCCTTTGTTTCTGCCGGTGGCGCGGCAGCGCGGCCAGGAGCCGCAGGGAGAGCCCACGATGAGCAGCAATGACAATCCCACTTTCGAGCCGCCCTACAGGGAAGAGGACGCGTCGCAGCTCCGCAAGGTGATCGCCAAGCGGATGGTGGAGAGCAAGCAGACCAACCCGCACTTCTACCTGACGGTGGACGTCGACGTGGAGAAGCTCTCCCAGATGCGGGAGAAGCTGAACCAGGGGCGCGAGAAGAAGATCAGCTACAATGACATTATC
>JBEKVA010000429.1:0-3683 GCA_049514475.1 Spirochaetia bacterium | reverse complement strand
GATTCGGCGGGGCGGCATAGCCTGGTGTTATAGCTGCACGCGTTAGATAGTTCAAAGGCGTCTTTATTTTAAAGGGAGGGGTCCCCTGTCATGAGTTTTAACAATCACGCTGTTCAAAGTGCAAGGTTGAAGCTTGTTTTCTGTATCATCTCTCTCTACATGATTCTTTGTTTGCGCAAGTCCTCCAGATAATCCTCGTACCCCATGCGGCAATCAATGAAGTCGCGAAGAGCGTCCAAAGAGCTTCATGCTGAAATTCACCAGTCTTCCTGGACTTCGTGCCGGATCACTGGGTTTCAATCTATCAACAGCGCTTCGACGCACCGGTCCCGCTGTCAAGAATGAGATTTCAGACCTGCTTCATGCAGCCGGGACATCTGCCCAACGATCGACTCCCCGTCACCGGGGCTACCCGTTTGGGATGATGTGAAGCTCCTTACAACACGGATTTCAATGGGAGTGAGAAGAATACGCAGCGATTGATGGCCGCATCGACCTCGACGCCTCTTACGAAGACTTGGCCTCGCCCCGTTGATGCTTTCTCTGCAGCCGGAACTCCTTTGGGGTGAGTCCAACCCGCTTCTTGAACAGATAGCTCAGGTAGTTCGGTTCGTTGTAGCCCACATCGAAAGCGATATTGACGACCTTCTCATCGGTGGACGCAAGTATCTCTTTGACCTTCTCCATGCGGATATTGGTGAGATGATCGATGAAAGTCATCGACATTTCCTGGGAAAAGATGGTGCTGAAATGGGTGGGGCTCAGAGCCACGTGGGCCGCGACGGTATTCAGGGAAATATCGGGGCTGCTGAAATTCTCCTGGATGTACTCGCAGGCGCGGCGTACCACTTTTACGTGATGGCTGCTGTTGCCGCCGTCTCGCAGCTCGATGGTCTTCAGGCAGATCCGGGTTGCGAGCCCGGCAAACTCTTCGGCGGAAATGGCGGACTGGAATACCTGCCTGAGGTCCACGAAATGCCCGGCAATCTCGGTGGGGTCCGCGTCGGGATTGAAATTGCGGATGATCCTTATCGCGGTGTTGGTGAGATCCATGAGGATATAGTAGCGGTACAGCACGCTCTGCATTTCGTCGGTATCGAGGTTCCTGGTGAACTCTTCGACAATGGCGGGTACGTCCTCCGCAACCGCGAACTTGAGCCTGTTCTCGATATTGACGTTGAAGAATGTGCTGGCGGAGGCGGCGACGGTGCTCTGTATCCTGTCGATATCGCCGACGCAGAATACCCGGCCCCTGTTGGTCTGCCCGAATGTCTTCAATAGTATTCCCGCCTCGTGAAAGGCGTCGTGGATGCCGCTGATGCGCGGAGTCACGCTGCTGATGCTGACCGTCAGCAGAGTATCGCCATCCTCCTCTACTTCATGCTTGAGTGTCTGGGCCGTATGGTAGGCCTTTTCGGTGACATCGGTATCGGCGACTCCCTTGATGATCAGCACCACATGGTCCACGCCGCTCAAGAAATAGAGCACCTCGGGGTCTTCCCCCAGCATGTATTTCACCTTGGAGGCGATGGCCTGGCGATTGGGGTGCCGACCCTTTCCTTCTAAAAGAGCGATCAGCACCGCATACCGCTTGCTCAAGACGTTGATCCCCAGCTCATCCGCCCGACGGAGCGCCTCATCGGCGACGATCTCTCCGCTGCAAAGCTGTTCCAGGAGGGAGCCTACAAGGGCTTTTTTGACCGTCTCTTCGTCGGGCGCTTCTTTCAGGAAGGAGACGCTGTGCCGCTTGTGCTCCGTGATCTGTTCGCTGGCTTTATGCAAGGCCCCGAAGAGATCCTTTGCCGCCACAGGCTTCAGGAGGTATTGGTCCACGCCGACGCCGATCGCCTGTTGGGCAAGCCTGAAGTCGTCGTACCCACTTACGATGATGATCCTCAGCCAGGGAATGATGGCCTTGGCGTGGCGCGCGAGCGTCAGCCCGTCCATGAATGGCATCTTGATGTCGGTGATCAGGATATCGGGCTTCAGGTCCCGTATGATGGAGAGTGCCAGCTCCCCGTCCCCCGCTTCCCCGATGCATGCATAGGGCTCGCCGCCCTTCTCGATGGTGTTGCGAATATTCTGGCGAATCAGCGACTCATCCTCTACCAGGAAGACCGTATGCATGCTTCACCGTCCCTCGGATGGTGCCGCAGGCACCTGCGCCGCAATGAGGGAAACGATCTTGGGCAGCCGCAGGGTGACCTTGCTCCCCTTGTTGTACTCGCTTTCCACCGTCAATCCATTGTCGATCTCATAGTAGAGCTGTATACGTTTATACACATTGTACAGCCCGAATCCCCTCTCGGGATTGGACACGTCGTAGTGAGACAGGTTTTCCCGCAGCTTTTCCAGTTCAGCTTTCTCTATCCCCCGGCCGTTGTCCTCTACCGTAAAGACGAGGCATTCTCCCCGCGATTCGCCCTTCAACGTGATCAGCCCGCAACGGCGGGTCTCTTTGATCCCGTGGTAGATGGCGTTTTCGACCAGCGGCTGCAGGAGGATTTTGAGCATGGATTCCTGGAGGATATCCGCAGCGAAATCGATCTCGTACTCGAGGATGGCGCCGTAGCGCATTTTCTGTATGGCGAGGTAGCTCTCCACATGGGATTTCTCCTCCGCCACCGACGCCCAGTCCCGGCCCTTGTTCAATGAGAGGCGGAAGAAACTGGACAGCGCCAATGTCGTGGTGACCACATCCGCATTCTGGCCGGCCTCCGCCAGGGCAAGGATGGTATCGAGGGTATTGTACATGAAATGAGGTGCGATCTGCGCCTGCAGCGCCTTCATCTCCGCCTTCTGCAGATTCTGCTGCTTCTGCATATTCTGCTCGATGAGCTCCCCCAGCTTCACAACCATGGTATTGAGGCTGTCGGTCAGCTCGTCGAGCTCGCTGATCTCGGGCTTCTCCACCCGGATAGACAAGTCCCCCTGGGCGATCCTGGAGGCCATGGTTTTCAGGCGATAGATCGGATCGTTGATGCTTCGGTTCAATTGCCGGTAGTTCCGGAAAAGGAACGCGAGTATCGACGCAAAAAGCGCGACCTGGAAGACCGTCATCAGGTTCTGGGATCGCTGAATCCTGGTATGCTGGATATGGGCGATCTCCGTCTCCGCCGCAATGAATTTCAGGATGACATCGTAGAGCAGTGCGCTCACCGAGCGGATCTCTCCCAGGATCACCTCGTTGTCATGGACGGGGCGGCTGTTGGCGATATTGTTGCCGATCTTGTCCACGTAGCTTTTGACGGTTTCCAACGTGTTGCGCGCGACCGTGATCAGATAGCTGTCGTCCTCGCTATTGGCGTTCTTCTCCAGTCCGTCGAGGCGGCTCTTTATGCTGGCAATGAGCTCGTACTGGGTATTGTCCCCGAACCTCGTCTTGCCCGCCACCACATTCCATATCGTGATATAGATCTCGTCTTGCAACCGGCTGGAAAGGCTGCTGGCACTGTAGATATTTTCAATGATCCGCTCGTACTGGTTCAGCGTGAAATTGTAGTACAGCGTGGTGATCAAAAAGGGCACGAGTGTGGCAAGGATGATGACTGCATTGGTCACCTGCAACGTTCTGCGTATGCTATTGGTGCGCACTCTTCTTTTTCCTTTGGCGCCGATCGTAGTCACCCCCCTTGTCATGCCGTTGGCATCAATACCCTCTGTCCGCAATCGTGGCAAAGTCG
>JBEKVA010000428.1:0-3684 GCA_049514475.1 Spirochaetia bacterium | reverse complement strand
AGGATCTCGGTTCCTTCGGCAGGGAGAGGGGCAGTGTCGAGCTCCCGCGGCTCCTTGAGGCCATCGGGTCCCTCCCGGGGGATTTCTGGGTCCGGATGCTCTACATCCACCCCGATCGCTTTCCGCGTGAGATCCTCGACATCGTGGCCGCCGACCGGCGCTTCCTGCCGTACTTCGATCTTCCCTTCCAGCATGCGGCGCCGAAGATCCTTCGCGCCATGGGCCGCCGCGGAGAGGCGCAGCGCAACCTCGATCTGATCTCCGAGATCCGCTCCCGGCTGCCCGGCGCCGTCGTCCGCTCGACCTTCCTGGTGGGCTTCCCCGGTGAGACCGAGGAGGATTTCGCGAAGCTCCTGGACTTCCAGGAGAAAGCGGCGCTGGACTGGATGGGGGCCTTCACCTACTCACGGGAGGAGGACACTCCCGCCTACGACATGCCGGGCCGCGTCACGAAGAAGGCCGCCCAGGCGCGCAAGGACGCGCTGGAACGCAGCCAGATCCCCATCACCGAACGTGCGCTCGACGGCCAGGTGGGACGATCGCTGGATGTCCTCATCGAAGAGGAAGTCGAGGGGGAGGATCTCTCCCTCGGCAGGGCGTACCTGCAGGCACCCGAGGTGGACGGGCTGGTGGTGGTGCGCCGGCGGCTCCCCGCGGGAAGCATGGCACGCGTGCGCATAACCCGCAGAAACGGCGTGGACCTGGAAGGCGAGGTCGAGCCTGCGGCAGGCACGCCAGGGGAACGCGGCGATGGCTGATCCCGCCTACCTGGAGCTTCTGAACCCCGAGCAGAAGAAGGCGGTGATCCACCAGGGCAGCCCGCTTCTCATCCTGGCAGGCGCCGGCTCGGGGAAGACCCGCGTGATCACCACGAAGATCGCCTACCTGGTGGACCGCTGCGGGCTGAGCCCGCGCTCGATCCTCGCCGTCACCTTTACCAACAGGGCCGCGCAGGAGATGAAGGAGCGCGTGCTCGCCCTGGTGCCGCACGCCGAGGACGTGATGGTACGGACGTTCCATTCCTTCGGCGCCTGGTTTCTCCGCCGCAACGCGAAGCAGGCCAATCTCGACCCGAAGTTCCGCATCTACGACCAGGATGACTCTCTTTCTCTGCTGAAAGGGATCCTCGGCAAGGGTGAAGACAAGGGGTTCCTGCGGCGCAGCTACGAGGAAATCAGCCGGGTCAAGGACATGGGCATCGGGGCTGATGCGGCACGGGAGGAGATCGAGCGCGCCGGCTGCGCGCACGAGGTGTACCTTGCCTATGACCAGGCCCTGCGGGCCACCGGCAACGTGGACTTCGGGGACCTGATCCTGCTGCCCATGCAGCTTCTGCGCCAGAACGAGGCCGTGCGCGAGCGCACCCGGCAGAGATTCACCGTGGTGCTCGTGGACGAGTACCAGGACTCCAACGTGGCGCAGTTCGAGCTCCTGAAGCAGCTCTGGTCCCCCGGGACCTACCTCTGCGTGGTCGGCGACGACGACCAGTCCATCTACCGCTTCCGCGGAGCGGAGGTGGGCAATATCCTCGGCTTCCCCGACGTGTTCCCCGGCACGCAGATCGTGCGCCTGGAGAGGAATTACAGATCGACCCAGGCCATCCTCGACGTGGCTTCCGCCGTAGTGAGCAACAACAAGGGCAGGCTGGGAAAGACCCTGTGGACCGAGAAGCAGGGCGGCGAGCTGCCCCAGGTGATCTGCCTGCGGGACCAGGAGGAGGAGGCCGAGCTCTGCGCGCGCCTGGTGCTTGACGATTTCCCCGGAACCACCGCCATCCTCTACCGGATGAACGCGCAGTCCCTGCACTTCGAAAACAAGTTCACGCGGAGCGGCATACGCTACCGGCTCGTTGGCACCGTCCGCTTCTACGCGCGGGAAGAGGTCAAGGACGCGCTGGCCTATCTCTCCCTGCTTTTGAACGCCAGGGACGAGGTGAGCTTCCGCCGCATCGTGAACAAGCCCGGGCGGGGCGTCGGGGCCGCCAGCGTGGAGAGGATCGTGGCCGAGTGGAAGGGGAACGGGGGCACGCTGCTGGATGCCTGCCGGCGGCTCATCCCGCGGCTTGCACCGAAGGCGCGCGCGGGCCTTTCCGGCCTTCTCTCGTGCCTGTCCGAGCTCTCGGGCCGGCTTGCCGACACGCCGCTTTCCGAGCTGGCGCGCGCAATGCTCCTGCGCACGGGCCTGCACGAGCTGTACTCCACCCGGGAACGCTCCGACGGCGTGGACAGGGTGGCGAACCTTGGGACCATGGTGAGCGACATGGCAGAATACGAGTCCGGCGCGGCGGGCCTGGAGAGGTACCTGGAGGCCGTCGCCCTGGCCAGTCCCCTGGACGTGAGCGCGGAGACGGCCACCGACGCCCGCGTGACCCTCATCACGCTGCACAACACCAAGGGCCTCGAGTTCGACCGGGTCATCATCACGGGGCTGGAGGAGGGGATCTTCCCCCACGATTCCAGCAGCGGCACCGCGGAGGACCTGGAGGAGGAGCGGCGCATCTTCTACGTGGGCATCACGCGGGCGCGCGAGCGCCTTCTGATGACGTGGTGCCTGAACCGGAGGATTTTCGGCCGCACAACGGAGATGGCTCCCTCCCGCTTCCTCGACGAGATCCCCACGGAATCCGTTGTCTCCCTCGGGGAGGAGGGGGCGGAGGAAGAAGACGATCGGTTCAGCGTGGGGGCCGGGGTCTTCCACGAGGAGTACGGCACCGGCGTGGTGGAGCGAAAGTGGTATAGTGAGGGCGCCCTCCTCGTGCAGGTCCGCTTCACCTCGGGAAGGGTCGCCAAGTTCCTGCCCAAATACGCGCGGCTGGAGCGGGTCAGCCTCGACGACTGAAGATCGGACGGATAATGAAGGACGTGCAGAGCAGCCGGGATTTCCGCAACATGCCCATCGAAAAAGTGGGGATCCGCAACATCCGCTACCCCATAACGGTGCGGGACAAGAGCCGCCAGACGCAGGCGACGGTGGCCAACGTGACCCTGTCGGTGAACCTGCCGCACACCAGCCGGGGCACCCACATGAGCCGCCTGGTCGAGGTGCTCGACCGGTTCAAGAACGAGGTGAGCTACCAGAGCCTCGACCTGATCCTCATCGAGATCAAGAAGACGCTGGATGCCGAGGAGTCGCACATCGAGCTGGCATTCCCGTTCTTCCTGAGAAAGAAGGCGCCGGTGTCAGGGCAGGAATCCCTGATGTCCACGACTGCCAGATCGCCGCCACCTATACCGGTCACCTGGAGATAGCAACCCGGGTCGAGGTCCCCGTCCACACCCTCTGCCCCTGCTCGAAGGAGATCGCGGAGGTCTCTGCCCATAACCAGAGGGGGACCGTGGCGATCACCGTCGGCATGACGAAGTTCATCTGGATCGAGGACATCATAGAAATTGCCGAAGCCTCCGCCTCCAGTCCCGTCTATGCCCTGCTGAAGCGGGAGGACGAAAAGTACATTACCGAGCGCGCGTACGACAACCCACGGTTCGTGGAGGATGTCGTGCGGGAGGTCGCCCTCCGCCTCAAGACGCTCCCCGGCCTGCGGTACCACTCGGTGGAGGTGGAAAACTTCGAATCCATCCACAACCACAGCGCCTATGCGGTCATTACGAAAAGGTTCGATGAAGAACAGTGACGCGGCCCCCGCGCTGCCCCGCATCCGCCGTGCGCGGGGGTACCGGCTGTACG
>JBEKVA010000427.1:0-3688 GCA_049514475.1 Spirochaetia bacterium | reverse complement strand
CCTGCCGGAAGGGATTCACAAATACTTCCTCTTCGATGTCGGCATCATCCAGGGACCGGTGTTCTACTACGTCGGGATCATCGCCATCCTCGCCTTTTTCCTCCACCACACCGTTGCCGGCAGGCACATCTACGCGACAGGCGGCGACCAGCAGCGGGCCAGCCTCGCCGGTGTCCGCGTCCACCGCTCCATCATCACCGGCTATGCCCTCTCGGGTTTTCTCTCCGCCGTCGCGGGACTGTTTCTGGCCCTGCGAATCGACAGCGGGGCGCCGACCGTCGGTGACCCCTTCCTGCTCGATTCGATCACGGCCGTGCTCCTCGGCGGCACCACGTTCGTGGGCGGCAGGGGCGGGCTGGTGGGGACCGTGGGGGGAACACTCGTCCTTACCGTGCTCGCCAACCTCCTGGTGACGGCGAATGTCCACACCTACTGGCAGTACATCGTCCGGGCGGGCGTGCTCTTCATCGCCGTCGTCGCCTACACGATGAAAAGGAGGAGCACCTGATGAAGGCACGCAGGCGGCTCCTCGTTCCCCTGGTCGGTCTGGTCCTCGTCCTCGCGGTCATCGGCATCGTCAGCCCGGCGAGCCTCGCGCCGGTGTCGTTCCTCGCCTCGACGAAGAACGCCGCCTACCTCGGGGTCGTGGCGATCGGGCAGACCCTCGTCATGCTCACCGGCGGCATCGACATGTCCCTCTACGAGACGATCGCGCTCACGAACATCTTCACGGCCAACTTCATGCACGCCAACCTCCTGTCGATCGTCTCGGTCACGCTCCTGGCGATCGTGCTGGCGGCTGCCATCGGGCTGGTGAATGGCACAATGATCGCCAAGACCGGGATCCCGCCCATCATCATGACGATCGCCATGGGCTTCGCCATCCGCGGCTCGTACCTGGTGATGACGAAAGGGGCCCCGCGCGGGAACGTGCCGGAGATATTGCGGTACATCGGCAGGGGCCGGTTGTTCGACCTCGTGCCGATCGCCACCCTCGTGTGGCTGGCCCTGTCCTTCGTGGCGATCCTTCTGCTGCGAAGGACGGCGGCGGGCAGGGCCGTATACTACACGGGGAGCAACCCGATCGCGGCGCGCCTCTCGGGGATCAGCACCGACTGGACGATCATCCTCACCTATGTCGCCAGCAGCGTATTCGCCGCGCTCTCGGGTCTGCTGATTTCGGGGTTCATCGGGTCGGGGACCCTGGACGCGGGGGTGGATTACATGCTGAGCCCCATCGCCGCCAGCGTCATCGGGGGAACAACGTTTGCCGGCGGTGCGGGGGGAATCGGGGGCACCATCATCGGGACGCTGATCATGAGAAACGTGGACAACCTCATGACCATCCTGAGAACCGGCCACGCCGGCAAGCTGATCGTGCAGGGCGCCATCATCGGAGGCATCGCGACTCTGTACAGCCTCCAGAAACCATCGAAGTGAGGCGGGCAGATGAGCCTTCTGACTGTGCATGAGGTTTCAAGATCGTTTCCGGGTACCCTGGCCCTCGACCGCGTGAGCTTCACCCTGGAGAAGGAAGGGGAGATCCACGCGATGGTCGGGGAGAACGGGGCCGGGAAATCCACCCTGGTGAAGATCATCAACGGCGCGCTCCCGATGAGCTCGGGAGGGATGTTCCTCCGCGGCGAGCTTTACCACCCCATGGACGTCCTGCACGCCCAGCGGCTTCACCTGGGATTCATCCCGCAGACCTCGAACCTGATCGGCTGCCTCTCGGTGAAGGAAAACCTTTTCCTCGGCCATGAGCACGTGACCGGCCGGGTGCTGCGCCGCGTGGACTGGGAGCGCACCACCGAGGAGGCGCGGCGGCTGCTGGAAAAGGTCAAGATGAGCCATGTCAACCTCAACCAGCGGGTGGAGGAGTTCCGGGTGGCCGAACGGCAGCTTTTCGAGATCGCCAAGGTCCTGGGCATGCACGCCCGCATCATCACGATGGACGAATCCACCTCTTCACTCACCGAGGAGGAGACGGACCGTCTCTTTGGAATCATCCGCTCCCTGAAGGCGGAAGGGGTCTCGGTCATCTTCGTCTCCCATAAGCTTGACGAGATCTTCGAGATCTCGGAGAAGATCACGGTACTGCGCAACGGGCAATGCGTGGGGACCCGGCTCACCACGGAGACAACCCGCGACGAGATCGTGCACATGATGACCGGCCGCGAGGACCTCGCGAGGCCCACCGCGAAAGGGAAAAGCGGGGGCGCGGTCGCACTGAAAGCGAACGGCATCACGACCCACGGGATCGTACACGACGTGAGCTTCGATCTCGCCGCCGGGGAGACCCTTGCCGTGGCCGGTCTTCTCGGCTCGGGCCAGACCGAGCTCATGGAGGCGCTCTGCGGCTTCCGACCGCCCCGCGCGGGGTCGGTCGAGGTGGGAACGAAGAAGGTGCGCCTGCGCAGCCCCGGCGATGCGCTGCGCAACGGGATCGCCTACATCCCCGAGGACCGGCACGCAAAGGGCCTCATGCTGAACCTGCCCCTCCTGGACAACGTCTGCTCGGCCAGCATGAGGAGCGACCGCAGGCACGGATTCATCTCGGGCCAGCTCCAGGCGCAGCGGGTGCAGCTCCTCATCCAGCAGCTGAACATCGCCTGCTCGGGCAAAATGCAGCTCGTGGAGAGCCTGAGCGGCGGAAACCAGCAGAAGGTCCTCATCGCCCGCTGTCTCAAGGCGAACCCCCGCATCCTGCTCCTGAACGAGCCGACCCGGGGGATCGATGTCGGGGCCAAGGCGGAAATTTACAGGCTCATCGCGGACTTCAAGGAAAATGGCGGCGCCGTGCTCATGGTGTCCACCGAGCTTCCCGAGATCCTGGCAGAGAGCGACCGCATCATGGTCATGCACGAGGGCCGCGTGACCGGATTTTTCTTCACCGAAGAGGCGACGAAGCAGAAGCTGATGTACGCGATGACCGCGTAGCACGGCCCGCTTCCCCTCCGCGGCCGGGAAGGCCGCGTCGACAACAAGGAGGTATCCATGGAGTTCCCGCACATTCTTTCCCCGATCGCCATCGGGCCGGTGAGCCTTCGCAACCGCGTCTTCTTCCCCCCGATCGATGTCGCGCTCCACCGCGAGGACCACATCGTGGACCAGCGCTATATCGATTTCCTCACCAGCCTCGTGGAGAACGACGGCATCGGGATGATCATCAGCGAGTTCACCGCGGTGGCAAATGACCAGTTCTGGGCACCGGCCTCCAGGATCGACAAGGACGAGTTCATGCCCGGCTTCAAGGACCTGGTGCACAGCGTCCACGCGCAGGGCGCGAAGATCTTCCTCCAACTCGCCCTCCTCGGCGGCAGGGCGCCCAAGGGGCGTGCCATCGCGCCTTCGGCAATTGCCAGCCCCCTTTACCCCGGGGTGCCGGAAGAGCTCTCGTGTGAAGAGATCAGGACCCTTGTGAGGAAGTGGAGGGAAGGGGCCGCCAGGGCGAAGAAGATCGGCTTCGACGGCGTGGAGGTGCACGGCGGGCACTCGTATCTCGTCGGCGCGTTCATGTCCCCGCACGCCAACCGCAGGGAAGACGAGTACGGGGGAGATTTCCAGGGGCGGATGCGGCTCCCCTGCCAGATCATCGAGGAAATCAAGACGGAGTGCGGGAGCGATTACCCCGTCGGGGTGAAGTTCAGCGCCTACGAGGCCCTGGAGAACGGCATCACCGGTCCTC
>JBEKVA010000426.1:0-3711 GCA_049514475.1 Spirochaetia bacterium | reverse complement strand
AGCGCCTGCAGGCCACCCTTAACCGGGCCGAACGCAACGTGGCATTCTATCGGCAGGCATTTGCCGCGGCCGCAGTGAAAGCGGAGGACGTGCGGGGTCTCGAGGACCTCCCCCGCCTGCCCTTCACCACCAAGGACGACCTGCGCCGCAGCTACCCGTACGACATGTTCGCGGTGCCGCTGCGCGACATCGTGCGCATCCAGTCCACGTCAGGGACCACCGGCACCCCCGTGGTGGTCGGCTACACGCGCAATGACCTTCGGACGTGGTCGGAGTGCGTCGCCCGGCTGCTCGCCGCCGGCGGCATGACCGAGCACGACGTGGTGCAGGTCGCCTTCACCTACGGTCTTTTCAGCGGGGGCTTCGGCCTTCACGCCGGCGCCGAGCGCATTGGCGCCTCGGTCATCCCGGCATCCACGGGAAGTCTCGAGAAGCAGGTGCGCATCATGAAGGATTTCAAGACCACGGCGCTCGCCTGCACTCCTGCCTACGCCCTTGCCATCGCCTCCACCGTGGCCGAGATGGGCTTGCACCCCTCGGATCTCTTCCTTCGCACGGGTTATTTCGGCGCGGAGCCCTGGAGCGAGGGCATGCGCGCGCAGCTGGAGCTGCGGCTGGGCATCACGGCGCTGGACAACTACGGCCTCACCGAGGTGCTCGGCCCCGGGGTCTCTTTCGAGTGCGAGAAAAAGAACGGCATGCACGTGAACGAAGACTGCTTCCTGCTTGAGGTGATCGACCCGGCGACGCTGAAGGCTCAAGCCCCGGGGATCGATGGCGAGCTGGTGCTGACCACCATCACCAAGGAAGGTTTCCCGCTGATACGCTACAGGACGGGCGACATCGGTTCGATAATGGAAGAGCCCTGCCCCTGCGGCAGGACCATGGCCCGCATGTCGCGCATCCGCGGCAGGATCGACGACATGATCATCATGGGCGCCACCAAGGTATTCCCCTCGCAGGTCGAGCAGATCGTGCTGGAGGAGAAGGGGCTTACCCCGCACTGCCAGCTTGTCATCGACAGGGTCGACGGCATGGACACCCTGGAGGTGCAGGTGGAAGTGCAGGAAGAGACGCCCACCGCTGAGCAGCGCACGGCACGCGAGCAGGCGGCAACGCGCATCACGCGGAAACTCGACGCGGTGCTGGGCATACGGGCGGGAGTGACACTGCTCGCGCCGCGATCCATCGCGCGCGCCAGCGAGGGCAAGCTCCGCACGGTCGTCGACAAGCGCGCGTAACGTGCGCGTGTGTTCCGATTACGTTCCATCGCATGGAACAGTTGCTTCATGACGGGGCGAAAAAGCCCGTATTTTTACGTGTCTCTGCGTGGCACGGTCCTTGCACTCATACGAAGAAGCGGAGGCATCCCATGGTGAGCTCACGGAAAAATTGGCCTGTCCTTCTTGTCCCAGTCCTCCTGGCCGCACTCTTCGCCGCCGGCTGTGCGACCATCCCCGGCGAGACTCCTCCGGATGGAATCTGGAGCGATCTCGGAGAGCCCTCGGAGGGCCTTGTCGCGGTGCTGATCGGAAACCATTGGGGATACGCGGATGAGGCAGGCGAGCTCGTCGTGGCCCCGCAATTCTCCCAGGCGCTCCCCTTCTCCAACGGCCGCGCCGCGGTCAGGCTGACCACCCGCTGGGGTTTCATCGACCGCCAGGGCACGTATGTTGTCCGCCCGATGTACGAGTCTGCGGGCTCCTACGCCGAGGGTCTCGCGCCTGTTAAGACGAAGAAGGGCTGGGGTTACATCGACGCCGGCGGGCATATGGCGATCCCTCCTGAGTACGACGAGGCTGGCCCCTTCTCCGAGGACAGCGCCGCGGTGAGGACCGGCTCGCGCTGGGGGTACATTGCGAAGGACGGTCGCGTCCTCATCGAGTTCAACTTCAAGGAAGCGGGACGCTTTTCGGATGGCAAGGCCCCCGTCGCGACTCTCAGCGACGACAACGAGTGGGGATACATAGACCACGACGGCCGGTTCGTCATCCCCCCGACCTTCGATGAAGCGCGCAGCTTTTCCGAGGGCAGGGCGGCGGTCCAGGTGGACGGCCGGTGGGGCTTCATCGACGGTTCAGGGACCCTGGTCGTCAACCCGCAGTTCGACGATGCCGGCGATTTCACGCGTCTCTGGGAGCCCATGGACACCCGCGCGCCGGCAAGGAAGGACGGGCTCTGGGGGCTGCTCTCCGAGGACGGCAGCTTCGCCGTGCCACCGCGGTGGGCGGCGCTGGGGAACTTTCACGACGGACAGGCGCGGGCCGTGTCCGAGGACGACCGCGTTGCCCTGATCGACGCCGCGGCAAACGAAGCGGAGATCCGGGGCAGCCTGCGGCACGCCGCGGTCCCCCCGACCCGCGCCGTGGCGGCCGCCGGCTCCGACACGGTCCTCGTGCGCATCCAGGTGGTGGATTACCTTGGAGGGAAGGCGGTCAAGGGCTACAAGATAGCCGCCACGTTGGGCACCTACGGCTGGGCGGATATTCCCAATCCCCCTGAATCGGACGGCAGCGGCAACGTGGTGCTCCTGATGGAGCGCGATCGATGGGAGCAGACACGGACGGTCTTCGGGAAAAAGGACGGCTGGTTCAGCGCGGACCTTGAGGTCCCGGATCACAAGGTCCTGAGCCACGTCCTGAAAGTCCTCTCCCTGGACGCACGGCTTCCCCGCATCGACGAGGTCCTCTGCACGCAGGACAAGGTTTCGACGAACGTGCTGATCCAGCAGGCCGAGTTCGAGTTCAAGAAGCCCGGTGCGGTGACATTCGACTTCACCACCTGGGCAGGCGCGTTGAAGATCCACAAGTACTTCCTGCAGCAGGGCACGAAGCGCATCGAATCTGACTCCCCGCGCTTCGACGTGGAAGTCGGCAGGAGCTTTTCGGTGGATGATGTCATCAGCGCCGGCATCATCATCGACTACAGGGACATGGCCATCGCAATGCCCACGCTCATCAAGATTCGAAAGAACCCCGAGCTGGAAAAACCCGTGGAGTACCCCCCGACCCCGCCCGCCACGATGATGGGTGACATTCCGTTCATCGCGGGCACCAGCGGGGTGCTGCAGCTCCCCGGCCTGCAGTTCGGCATCGTGTACGGCAACGACATCGTGACCCTCTATTATGGCCTCAACCCTGAGGCCGAAAAGGAGAAGAGCCCCGGCTGGGAGGGCCCCTTCAAGAGCCTCATGAACGAGGTGGCAAACGGCTCGCCCAACCTCAACAAGATCTGGGAATACTACACGGGGAAAAACCCCATCCCGAATCCCGGCGGCAAGGGCACATTCAAAGCGGCGGCAGGGGCCATGGGATACGTCGAGCTCAGCTACGGGCCGAAAGGGCTGGAGGTGGTCGGAGGACGGCTTGTCATCTTCGGCAAATTCGGCTACGAGTTCACCGCCCAGACGATGGTGACCGTCATTCCCGTCTATGCCTCTTTCGGCCTGGGGGGCGACCTTGCCGTGAAGTTTGCCCTGGACGGCCCGCCGAAGAGCTACAAGGATTTCTTCCAGGACGTGACCATCGTCGTGGCCCCTTATGTGGACTGCGAGGGAGGCGTCGGCGTGAAAGGCCTGCTCTCCATCGGTCTTGCACTCCACGGGGCCATCCAGATGAACTTCCTCGTGTCCAGGCAGGACTTCAATGGAAAGATGACCCTCGATTTCTTCCTGCGGGCGCGCGCCCTG
Source organism: Spirochaetia bacterium (assembly GCA_049514475.1). GTDB lineage: Bacteria > Spirochaetota > Spirochaetia > SZUA-6 > Fen-1364 > Fen-1364. The sequence goes on along the minus strand of JBEKVA010000426.1, from coordinate 23 downwards.
TTCATCTTCACCTGGGAGAAAAA
>JBEKVA010000425.1:0-3712 GCA_049514475.1 Spirochaetia bacterium | reverse complement strand
GGCGATGTGCATCGACGAGGAAGTCTACAAGCGCGTGAGGCCGGGCAAGATCCGGGAAATCCTGGCCACCTACTATGAGCCCGCGGCCAAAAAGACGGCGGCAAAGAAACCGGCGGCACAGAAGCCCGTGCGCGCCGCCAAGCCCTCCGCTGCCAGAAAAGGAGTGAAGATCCATGGCTAAGATACGCAGCCTGCAGGACATCCTTGCCATCAGGGAGCAGGCACAGAAAAAGACCGCCCTCCGCGAGGACGGGTACAAGATGTGCTTCACGGTCCACATGGGAACGTGCGGCATTGCCAGCGGCGCACGCGATGTCGTGAACGCCATGGCGGAAGAGCTCGAGGGGAGCGGCCGCACCGACATCCGGCTCACCACCTCGGGATGCATCGGCGCATGCGAGCACGAGCCGGTAATGACAGTTGAAACCCTGGGCGCCCAGCCGGTGCTCTACGGGCACCTGGATGCCAAGAAGGCGCGCGAGGTGTTCCGCCAGACACTCGCGGGAAAATCGGCAGCCGCGTACGTGGTGTACGTCGGCAGCGAGCCCTCTGACATTGGCCGCGGCAAATCCGCGGAGTACCGCGGCGGGGCAAAAGGGGGCAAGGCATGAAATCGACACGTATGCATCTTCTGATGTGCTTCGGCACCGGCTGCGTCTCCTCGGGAGCACAGAAGGTCGCCGACGCGCTGAAGGTCGAGCTGGCAGCCCGCGGGCTGACCGACACGGTCGCCGTCGGTGACCTGGACGCCGCGAAAGCCTCCGGCGAAGTTTCCGTCGTCAGCACCGGCTGCAACGGCTTCTGCGCCTGCGGACCCCTCATGGTCGTCTACCCCGGCGGCATCTTCTACCAGAAGCTTACCCCCGAGGACATGCCCGAGCTGGTCGAGGAGCACGTGCTGAAGGGCAGGCCGGTGGAGCGGCTGATGTTCCGCCACCCGGTGACCCAGGCGGTCATCCCGCACTATGCCGACATCCCCTTCTTTGCCCGGCAGAACCTCCGCGTCCTGCACAACAAGGGCCGCATATCGGCCACGAGCATCGAGGAGTACATCGGCCGGGGCGGCTACATCGCGGCGGCGAAGGCGCTGCTGGAGATGACACCCCAGGGAATCATCGACGAGATGAAGAAGTCAGGGCTTCGCGGCCGGGGCGGCGCGGGGTTCACCACGGGCATGAAGTGGGACTTCGCGGCAAAGCCGAAATCCGACCAGAAGTATTTCCTGTGCAACGCCGACGAGGGTGACCCGGGAGCCTTCATGGACAGGAGCGTCCTTGAAAGCGACCCCCACGCGGTCCTCGAGGGCATGCTGATCGGCGCGCGCGCCATTGGCGCCAGCCAGGGCTACATCTACTGCCGCGCCGAGTACCCGCTGGCCATCGAGCGGCTGAACCTCGCCATTGCGCAGTGCCGCGAGCGCGGGCTGCTGGGCAAGGACATCCTCGGGACCGGTTTCGATTTCGATATCGAGATCGCCCGCGGCTCGGGTGCGTTCGTCTGCGGTGAAGAGACGGCGCTGATGCGCTCCATCGAGGGAAAGCGCGGAGAACCGAGGCCGCGGCCCCCGTTCCCCGCCATAGCGGGTCTCTGGGAAAAGCCTACGGTGCTGAACAACGTTGAAACACTGGCCAACGTGCCCCTGATCATCAGCCACGGGGCCGACTGGTTCCGCTCGGTGGGCACGGAGAAGAGCCCGGGCACCAAGATCTTCGCCCTCACCGGCAAGGTGAACAACGTCGGGCTGGTGGAAGTGAACATGGGCGTGCCGCTGGGTGAGATCATCTACGACATCGGCGGCGGCATCCCGAACGGCAAGAAGTTCAAGGCGGCGCAGATCGGCGGCCCCTCGGGCGGGTGCATCCCCAAGGAGCACCTGAACACGCCCGTCGACTACGAGTCCATTACGGCGCTGGGCGCCATCATGGGGTCCGGCGGTCTGATCGTCATGGATGAGGATTCCTGCATGGTGGACATGGCCAGGTTCTTCCTGGAGTTCACCCAGGATGAATCCTGCGGCAAGTGCACCCCCTGCCGGGTCGGCACGCGGCGCATGCTGGAGATCCTGGACCGCATCTGCACCGGCAAGGGCGTTGACGGCGATATCGAACGCCTGCAGGCCCTGGGGGAGACGATCAAGGACTCGGCCCTCTGCGGTCTTGGCCAGACGGCGCCCAACCCCGTTCTCTCCTTCATCCGTTTCTTCCGCGAGGAGTTCGTGGAGCACATCAGGGACCACAAGTGCCGGGCAGGCGTCTGCGCCGACCTGGTGCGGGCGCCCTGCCAGAATGCCTGCCCCGCCGGGGTCGACATCCCGGGCTTCGTGAGCCTCACCGGAGAGAAGCGCTACAACGAGGCGCTGCGCCTGCACCGCGAACGCAACCCGTTCGTGGCCGTCTGCGCGCGCGTGTGCTTCCATCCCTGCGAGGGAAAGTGCCGCAGGGCGACACTCGATGAGCCGCTGTCGGTCAGGGCGGTGAAGCGGTTCCTCGCCGACCAGGAGGTCGGGTTCCAGACGCCGGCGCCCATCGGCAACGGCGAGAACGCGAAGAGGAAAGTGGCGGTGGTCGGGGCGGGGCCCTCGGGTCTCTCCTGCGCCTACTTCCTGGCGCGGCTGGGCTACACGCCGACGGTCTACGAGGCCGCCGACAAGGCGGGCGGCATGCTGTTGCAGGCCATCCCCGCCTACCGTCTCCCGCGCGACATCCTGGCGAACGAGATTCGCGGGATCGCGGAGATGGGGGTCAGCATCAAGTACAAGAAGAAGCTGGGCAGGGATTTCACCCTGCAGTCCCTGAAGGAGCTGGGCTTCGAGGCGGTGTTCCTCGGCGTCGGCGCCCCGCAGGGCATGGGCCTCGGCATGAAGGGCGAAGACATGGAGGGTGTCGTGGATGCCCTCGGGTTCCTCAAGGAATACAATCTCACTGGCAAGGCGAAGGTCGGCAAGAACGTGGTGGTCATCGGCGGCGGCAACGCGGCCGTGGACGCCGCCCGGACCGCTCTGCGGCTGGGAGCGCAGAGTGCGACCGTTGTCTACCGGCGCACCCAGGCGGAAATGCCCGCCTACGCTGAAGAGGTCGAAGAGGCCGAGCGCGAGGGTGTGAAGTTCGAGTTCCTCGCAGCGCCCCTGGAGCTGGTCGGGAAGGCGGGCGCGGTCGCCTCCGCGAAGTTCCGCACCATGGAGCTGGGGGACTTCGACCGCACGGGACGCCGGAAGCCGGTGGCAAAAGGGGAGAACGACTTCACCCTGCCGGCGGACATGGTCATCGCGGCCATCGGACAGACGCTGAAGCCCGAAGAGCTCTTCGACGGGATTTCTGTCAAGCTGAACGAGCGCCATTACCTGGCGGCGGATCCCGTAACCGGCCAGACATCCGTCGAGTGGGTGTTTGCCGGCGGTGACGCCACCAACGGGCCTTCCTCCGTGGTGCAGGCAATTGCCGAGGGGGAGAAGGCGGCAGCGGGCATCGACAGGTTCCTCACCGGGGCCAATCACGCCGTGTGGCGGGAGAACAGGGTGGTGAATACTTTCTTCGATCCCGAGGCTGACCCCGTGATGGCCAACAGGCCCGGCATGAAGCTGATCCCCGTGGCAAAGCGCAAGGGGACCTTCGCCGAGGTGGAGATCGCGTGGCCGCGCGCCGTAGCCCTGGGGGAGTCCAAGCGCTGCCTGCGCTGCGACTACCGGGAAGCAGCTGCCCCCGCAGCGGCTGCC
>JBEKVA010000424.1:0-3714 GCA_049514475.1 Spirochaetia bacterium | reverse complement strand
GATCGTCTTGTGGCCATGATGGCAGGGGAGTCCACGATTCGCGAAGTCATCGCGTTCCCCAAGAACACCCTCGGCCAGTGCCCCATGGACGATTCCCCGTCGGCGGTCGACGAGAAGCAGCTTGCGGACCTGCACATCAAGGTGGTGGAAAAGAAAGAGTAGAGGGCGGGGCGCGCCGTTTTCAGCCGTCGCGCTTCTTCAGTATCTCCACGACAACCTGAGCGATCACGTCGATGAGGGCGGGATCGACCTCGGTGATGGCCTGCTTTGACCTTCCCCATCCCTGCTGCTCGCGGATCTTGTACAGCTCCCCGATCTGTCCCGCGCTCAGTGTCTTGGGCTCGCCGAGGATGCGGGTCACCAGGCGCACCTTCGCGTACATCTCCAGGACTTCCATCCGGTAGTACGCGGCCATGACGTCGGCGCCCACGGTGAGCGCCCCGTGGTTGGCCAGCAGGAGGGCCTCGCATTCGAGCGCCTGCATTTCTTTCGTCACCGCGTCGGGGATCTCGTCGGTGGACGGTGTGCCGTACGCGGCGAAGCCCACCTTGCCCAGGCCGAAGATGACCTCGGGAAGGATGATGTCCTGGTCGAGCCTGATGCCGCAGGCCGCGAAGCCCGTGGCGGTGGGGGGATGCGCGTGAACAATGCCCTGCACGTCAGGACGGATGCGGTACACGGCCAGGTGCATCTTGGTTTCCGAGCTCGGCTTCGAGGACCCCGCGAGCACCTTCCCCTGCATGTCGATCCTGAGGATCTGCTCCTCGGTGATGTCCCCCTTGTTGACGCTGGTGGGGGTGATGAGCAGCTCATTCTCGGAGAGCCGGGCGCTGATATTGCCGTCGTTGGAGGCAACGAAGAACCTGTCGCGCAGCTTTTTGCCCGCTTCGACGATCTGGCGCCTGGCCTCGGATTCCTGCATGGGGGCAGTGTAGCGGTTTATTCGGCCTGCGTCGACGGCGCCGCGGTATTCCGCGGATTCGGGCGCCGCGGTATTCCGCGGATTCTGGACATAAAAAGGCCCGCGATCCCCGTTTCAAGTCGATCAGCATCCGCTGCTCATCGGCCCTCCCAGTAACGGTTGCGACCACGGGCTGGTATTTGTTATTAATTCACAATATAATTCCATATATATGGTGTATTGGTACAATTGTCAAGCAAAAAATGATAATAAGTAGCTATGAATATTGAAAAAATGTTGCAACGTAACATTCTTTCCTATACAATTAATAAGCTCGGTCATTCGGGGAGCGCATGCCATCAAGCAAGAGGACTGAAAGACTCTCCCTCATACTGCAGAAGCTCCAGTCCACGCGCGGCGCCACCATCCGCGACCTGTCCGAGGAGCTGAACGTCTCCGAAATGACGGTCCGGCGGGACCTTGAGGCGCTTTCAGCAGAGAACAAGGTGAAGCTGATCCACGCGGCGGCCATCCCCGTCGGCGGCCGCGGCTTCGGGCTGCACGCGGGCTTCTCCCTTGCCGATGAGGATGCCGACGGCGCGGAGGAGAAGATGCGCATCGGGCGCAAGGCGGCGGAGCTCATCGAGCCTGGCGACATCGTGATCATCGACTCGGGGGCAACCACTGAATGGCTGGCCCACAGCATCCCCCCCGAGCTGCCGGCAACGATCCTCTGTTTTGCCCTGAACATCCTCCTCGAGGCCGCTCGGGGCAGCGCGCGGGAAGTGGTGTTCGCCGGGGGCGCCTTGCGGGGGGACTCCCTGGTCTTCCAGAGTCCCGAGGGGGTGAGCCTGGTGCGCCGCTACCGCGCCACAAAGGCATTTCTCTCCGCGGAGGGTGTGAGCGAGAGGCTTGGCGTCACCTGCGATGACACCGCCGAGGCAGAGCTGAAGAAGGCGGCAATTGCCTCAGCCCAGACCCGGATCCTGCTGGCGGACTCGAACAAGTTCGGCCGGGTGAGCCCCGCGTGGTTCGCCGAGCTTTCGGATTTCGATGCAATCATCACCGATGCAGGGATCTCCCTCGATTACGTGGAGATCCTTCGCCAGCGGGGCATCGCGCTGCACGTGGTGTGAGCTGACGCGGCCGCGGGGGGGGCCTTGTGTAAGCAAATGCCCGGCGGGCCGCCCTTGCTCAAAATGCCTCCCTGGGTTTATTTTCGGGGCGATGACAAAGCTGCGCATGCCCGATATGGGCACGGTGGAAGGCACGGTGACTCTCGTGCGGTGGCTGAAGGCCGAGGGGGACACGGTTGCCCTCGGTGAGCCGCTCTTCGAGGTGGAGACCGACAAGGGCGTGAGCGAGGTGGAGGCGGCCATCCCGGGCGTCCTCCTGAAAAAGGTGGTAGCCGATGGCGGCAAGGCGGGCGCCGGGGAGACCGTTGCGCTGATGCGCCGGCCCGGCGAGACCGATGACGCGGCCGCTCCCGACGGGGCCGCCGCGGCGAAGAGCGCCCCACGGGCCGCGCAGGCGGCCGGTTCCGCAACACCTCTGGCTCACACCCCTGACGCCCCTCGCCCGATTGCGCGGTCCCTCCGCGCGCTTGCCGCGAAGCGGGGAATCGATCCCTCCGCAATCACGCCCACCGGGCCTGGCGCCACGCTGGCACGTGAGGACGTTCTGGCCGCACACGGTGCACGCGGAGGTCCTGCGCCCGCCGACCTCGCTCTCTCCCGCAGCCAAGCCGTGGTTGCGGCCAGGGTGAGCCAGAGCCACCGTGAGAAGCCCGTCTATCGCGTGAATGCCGTCATAGACATGAGCTCCGCCATTGCACTACGGGAAAAAGGGAAAGCGGCGGGGGATCCCGTGAGCTGGGACGCCATCTTCGTGAAGGCGGCTGCCATGGCCGTGACCGAAGCGCCGCTGTTCCGCCGTTATATCAGCGGGGAGCATGCTTCGGTCTCCGAGCATGCCGCCGCAGACATCGCCGTTGCCATCGGCATCGCCGCTGCCGACGGCAGCGGCGCCTCCGGCGGCGGCGCGGATGAGCTTTTCATTCCCGCGGTGCGCGGAGCGGCCGGCAATCGGCCTGCCGCGATCACGCGGGAGATCGAGGCGCTGGCGCGCAAGGCACAGTCGCGGTCTCTGCAGGCGCAGGATGTCGATGGGAGCTGCTTCCTAGTGAGCAACCTCGGGATGTTCCCCATCGATTCCTTCGATGCCATCATCTACCCCGATCACGCCGCAGCGCTGGCCGTAGGGGCCCTGGTGCACACCCCTGTCTCCGACGGGAAGAGCATCTGGATTGCACCGATGACCCGGGTGTCACTCGCCGTGGACCATCGGCTTATCAATGGGAAGACCGCCGCGCGATTTCTCTCTCGCGTGAAAATCATCATCGAAACCGGAGCATTCGTGTGAGCAAAACCTACGATCCGCAGTGGCTCCTCGGGCTGTACCGACGGATGGTCCTCATCCGCCAGTTCGAGGACCGGGTGAAGTATCTCTTCCTCGAGGGCATCATGCCCGGCACCATCCACCAGTACCAGGGCCAGGAGGCCTGCGGGGTGGGGGTGTGCGCCGCCCTGAACAAGGACGACGTGATCACCACCACGCATCGGCCTCACGGGCACTGCATCTCCAAGGGCATGAGCGTGAACGCCGCCATGGCCGAGCTGTTCGGCAAAGTCACCGGCTGCTGCAAGGGCAACGGCGGCTCCATGCACATGGGGGACCTCTCCCTGGGCATCGTGCCGGCCATCGCCATTGTCGGCGGCGGCATTCCCGTCACCACGGGCATGGCGCTTGCCTTC
>JBEKVA010000423.1:0-3719 GCA_049514475.1 Spirochaetia bacterium | reverse complement strand
ACCAGCGCGCGCTGGCGGCGCGGCGCGACGGGAGCCTGGACGGCGAGCTCCTGCCGGTGCCCGTGCCGCCTCGCTACGAGGCGCTGGTGGAGCAGGACAACGGGCCCCGGGAAGGCCAGAGCCTGGAGGCGCTGGCACGGCTGTCGCCGTACTTCGACAGGAGAAACGGCACCGTCACGGCCGGCAACTCTTCGCAGATCACCGACGGCGCGGCCGCGGTAGTGCTCATGGGGGAAAGGGACGCACGCACGCGCGGCATCCAGCCCCTGGGCTACCTGCGTGATTTCGCCTACGCGGGCCTGGAGCCCGAGCGCATGGGCCTGGGCCCGGTCCATGCCACGAGCGCCCTGTTCGACAGGTCCGGGGCAACCATGAAGGACATCGACTACGTGGAGATCAACGAGGCATTCGCCGCGCAGGTGATTGCCTGCGAGATGGCATTTGCCTCCCCGCAGTTCGCGCGGGAGCACTTCGGCAAGGAACATTCCCTGGGAGAGCTGGACCGGGAGAGGATGAACGCGCAAGGAGGCGCAATCGCCCTGGGGCACCCCGTCGGCATGACGGGTACGCGGCTGGTGGTGCACACGCTGAAGGAGCTCCGCCGCAGGAGAAAGAACGCCGGTCTTGCAACCCTGTGCGTCGGAGGAGGGCAGGGCGCCGCGCTCCTCCTGGAGGTGGCATGATGGGTGACGAAGTCCGTTCACGCACACCCGCCCCGGTATTCACCCTCTCTGTTCGTGACGGCGTCGCGCAGGCGGTGCTCGACATCCCCGGGGAGAAGGTGAACGTTCTCAGCGACAGGGTGATGCAGGAGCTGGACAGGCTCCTGGCCGAGCTGAAGCAGAGGGGCGACGTACGCTGCCTGGTGCTGAAGAGCGGGAAGCCGGGGATCTTCATCGCGGGCGTCGACCTCCATGATCTGTCGAAGGTCACCGACGTGAAGAGCGCCGCGGAGAAATCCCGGCAGGGCCAGGAGCTATTCAACACCATCGACGATCTCCCCTTCCCCACGGTAGCGCTCATCGACGGTGCCGCGGCGGGCGGCGGTCTTGAGCTCGCGCTGGCCTGCGACTACCGGATCGTCACCGACAACCCGAAGACAAAGCTGAGCCTTCCCGAAACCCAGCGCGGGATCATCCCCGGCTTTGGCGGGACCTACCGCCTGCCGCGGACCGTTGGCCTTTCGCAGGCGCTGCGGATGATCCTCACCGGCATGCCGGTGGACGGGATTCGCGCGGTGAAGATCGGCCTGGCGGATGCCTGCTATCCTTCAGCGTTTCTGGAAGACAAGGCAGCGGCGTTCGTGCAGGGGGTGGTGGGGAGCCCCCGCGCGCCGCGCGCCCACCGCAGGCGGCGCCCGCTGGGACGTGCGCTCGCTGAAGGGTCACCCGTTGGCCGCGCGCTGCTTTTCCGCGCCGCCGCAAAGGAGATCGACCAGCGCGTGAGCATGAGCTTCCCCGCCCCCCGCGAGGCGCTGAAAGTCCTTCGCAGGACCGTGCACGCCTCACGCGGGAAGGCGCTCGGCATTGAGAGGGAGGCAATCAGCCGTCTGCTTCCCACCGACATGACACGGAACCTCGTGCGGCTTTTCTTCGCCCAGGAAGCGGCAAAGCATGCGGCCGCGCAAGGGGCGGGGGAGCATCAGGTGGGCCGCGCGGCAGTCCTGGGTGCCGGGGTCATGGGCGGAAAGATTGCATGGCTGTTCGCCAGCAGCGGGATTCCCGTGGTGATGAAGGATATCGCCTGGGATGCCGTTCGGAAGGGATTTACCTCCGCCCACGAGATCTACCAGGAGCTCCAGAAGCGCAAACGCCTGGCTGCGCGCGAGGTGACCCTCGGCATGCATCGACTTTCCGGCGCCGTTGATTATCGCAGCCTGGGCAGCCCCGATGTCGTCCTGGAGGCCGTGGTGGAAAACCTCGCGGTCAAGAAGGCGGTCCTTGCCGAGGTGGAAGGAAAAGTCTCCGAGGATGTGCTCCTTGCCAGCAACACGTCCTCCCTCTCGATCACCGAGATGTCCTCCGCGCTGAAGCGGCCCGAGCGTTTCGTGGGCATGCATTTCTTCAATCCGCCCAACCGCATGCCGCTGGTGGAGATCATCGCGGGGGCACGCACGAGCCCGGCCGCCGTGAGCGCGGCAGGCAGGCTCGCCCGTACGCTGGGTAAGACACCCATCGTGGTCAAGGACTGCCCCGGCTTCCTTGTGAACCGCCTGCTCATGCCCTATCTCAATGAGTCCGTCAGGCTGCTGCAGGAGGGATGCGACTTCCCGACCGTGGACCGTCTCCTGGTCGACTGGGGCATGCCCATGGGGCCTTTCACGCTCCTGGACGAGATCGGCATCGACATTGCCGTGGAGGTCGGCCGCGTGCTCTCCGCCGCATACGGCGAGCGCATGGCGGCGGCAGACTTCTTTGCGGACATCGATGGAAGAAAGGACCTCCGGGGCAGGAAATCGGGAAAGGGTTTCTACCTCCATGCGGGCAGGAAGCGGACGCCGAATACAGAGATGCAGCGTCTCGCGGCAGCTTCCGCGTCTTCCGCCGGCAGGAAGCCCGCGCCCGCTCCACCTGACATCCTTGCCAGGCTCATGTATTCGATGGTGAACGAAGCTGCCCGCGCGCTCCAGGAGGGAGTGGTGTCCTCGGCGCAGGACCTCGACCTTGCCCTCATCCTCGGCATTGGGTTCCCTCCCTACAGGGGAGGGCTGCTTCGCTATGCCGAGTCCGTCGGCCTGCCGCAGGTCCGCGACACTCTTGCCCGCTACGCCCGCGAGCTGGGGAGCAGGTTCGCCCCTGCGCCGCTGCTTGCCAGGCTGGCTGAAGAGAAGGGGACCTTCTACACCGAGGGGTGAGCGGGGCGGCCTGTCATGGACTGACCGCTCCGCCCGCCCCGCCGCGGTCCGCCGCCCGCGCTGGGCCCAAGCCCGCCGCCGGCTGCAGCAGCGAGCCGGCTATTCGCCTGTGGATGAGCTCCTTGCGGCGCGTGCCGCCGCGCCCGTCCCGCTCCTGCACCTCTTTCGTCTCCTCGATGAGATATAAGATCAGGTCGAGCTCATCGCGCGGGAGATTGCCGTCCTCGTGACGGCTCCTGACATACCATGCCGATGCGACCAGCCAGAACAGTGAAAGGCTCAGGTTGGTGATCCGCCGCAGGAGGAACTCCCGGGTGGCGATATCCTTTCCGTACGTCCTGATGCCCCGTGACAGGAGCTTGCGCAGCAGCGCCTCGCTTCGGCCCGCCGCGCGCACGGCCTGCCGAAGCACGTCCTCCCGCTCCCGCATGCCCCGCAGCGAGCGCGCGCGCGAAAAGCTGACGAGCACCGCCAGCTTGCCCAGCGGCCCGCGGTGGGCAAGGCTCTTTCCCAGCGCCCGCGCCAGGGTGAGGGCGGGGTAGATCGAGTGGATCTCCGTGGTGCCCTCGAAGATCGTGGTCACGCGGAAATCGCGGAGCCTCTTCTCGTAGGGCTGCGTTGAAAGGAAGCCTGACCCGCCGGCCGTCTGCTGTGCCTCGTACAGCGTGTCCCAGCAGCGCGTCGTGCCGTACAGCTTGCAGTGCGAGCTGGCGATGGCCGCGTTGGCAAGCGGGGAGGCCTGCAGCTCGGCCGCGGTGAAGGAGGTCATGGCGGTTGCCGCGTAGCCGTGGGCACGGGCGCTGACGAGCTTTTCCTGGATCAGTTCGAAGGACCCGATGGGCATTCCGAATTGCCGCCGGGTGGC
>JBEKVA010000422.1:0-3739 GCA_049514475.1 Spirochaetia bacterium | reverse complement strand
CGCGAACAGGGAAGCCTTGCTTTTCGATGTCCCCGTAGTTGTGGCCCGCTTCAGCGGGATACGCGCAGAAGGAGATCAGGGGCTCCTCTCCGGTGTTCACGGTCCTGTGGGCCCAGAAGGGAGGCACGTAGACCATGCGCCCGGGGTAGTAGCGCTCGTGCGCGCTCGTGCCGTCGGGGAGCTTCATGAGCATGAACCCTACGCCGCGGAGGCACAGGTAAATCTCGCAGGTGGCGGCCACCGTGTGGTAGTGGCCCTTGGTCATGAAGCATTCCCCGCCCACCGTGCCCGGCCAGGTCTTGCTGATGCAGAACCGAAGCTGCCCGGCCTTCTCGGGGATCTTCATCTCGAAGACCTCGTACTGCACCGGGTCACCGGCGGCGATCTGCGCCTCAAGAGCCTTCGCGTCCTTGTAGTGGCCGCGCATGCTCGATGCAAGGCGGATCGTGTGGACCTCGGGATCCCTCATGATGCCGTTCACAAGGTCGAAATCCAGGCCGAATGGCTTGTCCACGTTGCCATAGATCCCCAAATCGTACTCTGCCATCTCCCTCTCCTTTGCGTGATCGAAAATTCGCGTTCTATTTCTGGGTCGTCGTCGACTCGAACCAGCCATTGAGTGACTTCATAAGCGAGGCGTACCGATCGATCCTGGCCCGGCAGGCCGCGGCGCGCTTTTCGTCCGGCTGCGTGACGGCGCCCGTGGCAATCCACTGGGCGGCTCCGGCATCCAGGTCCGTGATCACCCCGACGCCGTGCGCCGCCAGAAGCGCGGAGCCCAGCGGCGCTCCGCCGGAGCCCATGACCTGCACCACGGGAAGCTGCAGCGTGTCGGCCTTGATCCGGTTCCACACGGCGCTCTTTTCCCCGCCGCCGGTGATGCGCACCTCGGTGGCCGCGCCTTTTCCGAACAGTCGTTCGACGGTGCGCAGGTAGATGCCGTATTCCAGCGCAACACCTTCCAGCACCGCGCGGAAGAGGTGCCCGGGGCCGTGGCTCCAGTTCAGACCCACCCACGCGCCGCGCATCAGCGGCTGGCTGGGGCTCATGCGGCCGCCCAGGTGCGGTATGAAGATCGGGTCATCCTCGGCAGGGGTGACTGCCGCGGCCATGGCGTTCAGCTTCTCGAAGTCCGGCGTCTGGCTGCCGGCCGCGGCGAACGCACCCGCTATCTGCTCGCGGAACCACTCGAGGTTCATGCCGCCCCCGTTGATGTAGGCGTAGGGGTGCCAGAGCTTCGGGGAGGCGGAGCGGCCGCAGCCGAGGACCAGCTCTTTCTCATCGGCCTTGAACTCGGGTGTCGTGGCGGCAAAGACCGACGCGGTGCCCGCCACGTCCACGCAGACGCCCGAGCGGGTTGCCCCTGAGGAGAGGAAGCTGGCCGCCGTGTCGCCGCACCCGGCAACCACCGGCGTGCCGGCGGGAAGGCCGCATCTGCCGGCCATCTCCGCGGTGATCTCCCCGATGATCTCCTGGGAGCTTGCGATGCGCGGGAGCTTTGCGGCGTCCACGCCGAAGCGCCTGCACAGCGCGCGGTCCCAGACGCCGGCACGGGCATCGGCAAAACCGGAAAAGTGCAGGTAGCTCCTGTCGATGAAGGCGCGGGAGCCGTCCAGCCCGCATAGACGCATGACCGCGTAGCCGCCGGGGAGTACGAACGCTCGAATGCGCGCGTATATCTCAGGCCGTTCGTTTTTCCACCACAGAATCTTGGGGCCGTGGTTGAAGCTCGGGGGGCCGCCGGTTTTCCGCGCGATCTCGGCACCAGCCTCCTTGTGCATGCGCAGGATATAAGGAGCGCAGCGAGTGTCCAGCCACGAGTCGTAGGGAGTGACATTCCGCCCGTCTTCCCCGACGCCGAGGATGCCTGCCATCTGGCCATCGATCGAGAGACCCCTGATGACTCCTGCGCCTGCCGTGGCCGCCTTCGCGGCGCACTCGGCAATCACCTCGCAGGTGGATTTTAGCTGCAGCTCGGGGTCCTCCTCCACGACGCCAGGGGACGGCCTGTGCAGGTCAGACTTGCGGAATGCCTCGCCATGGCAGCGGCCCTGCGCGTCATAGACCGCTGCCTTGACCCCCTGGGTGCCGATGTCGACGCCGATCAGCAGTGCTTCGCTCATGGGAACTCGATGACGTTTTTCAGGCCCTTGCCCGCGATGACCTGGTCGAAGGACCCGCGGATGGCATCCAGCGGGGTCTTCATGGTGACGAGGTCGCTCACCACCAGCCTGCCCGCGGCGACCAGCGCAAGGGTCTGGCGATACTGGGTGAGACTCTGCCGGGAGGTTCCGCTGATCGTGATCTGCTTGTAGTGCACGAGGTTCGTGTCCAGCGCCACCTTGCTCTTCCCTTCCGGCAGCCCGCCGAAGAACATGACACGGCCGTTGGTGCCCACCACCTCCAGCGCCAGGATCTGCGCGTCGCCGGAGGGCGCCGCGGTGATGCAGACGCTCACCCCTTTGCCTCCCGTGAGAGCGGCGAGCTTCTCCTTCAGGCCCTCGCTGGGCAGGGTCACGATGGCAGGCTCCGCCTTCCGGCAGAGGGCCATCCTCTCCGTGCTCAGATCGTTCATGTAGACCTTCGCGGCGCCCGCCATGAGGGCCACCTTTGCGTGCATCAGCCCGATGGGGCCTGCCCCGATGATGAGGACCGTGTCCCCGGGGACGATCGCGGTCCGCTGGAAGGCATTGTACACGCAGGAGAGCGGCTCCACCAGTGCGGCGGAAACAAAGTCAGCGCCGGCAGGTATCGGGGCCAGGTTGCCCTGGCGCACCGCCTCGGCCGGGATCTTCATGAAGGGGGCGAACCCGCCGGGGATGTTTATGCCGAAGGCCTTGAAGGTGGCGCACATCTGGGTGTTGCCGCTGACGCACATGTCGCAGACGCCGCAGCCCATGTTGGGCGCAACCGCCACGCCCATGCCCTTCGTGTAGCCCGAGACGCCGGCGCCCACCTCTTCCACGATGCCGCTCACCTCGTGCCCGAGCACCAGCGGGTTCTCGGGGCTCGCGTTGCGGGCGCCGTTTCTGAACATGCGGATGTCGGTGCCGCACACCGCGGCAGCCTTCACGCGCAGCAGCACCTCGCCCGGGCCGATGACGGGGACCGGGACGTCCTCCACCCTCAGATCCTCTTTGCCGTATAGACGGGCAGCGCGCATGGTCATACAGTCCTTCCCTTCGCGGTATTCCGCGGATTTCTTTCGTCCACGCGCACCGGGGTGCGCTCCACGATCGAGCGGTTGCCGGCGTTCACCACCGCCACCGCCATCCTGCCATCGATGCCGCGCGCCCGCGGCTCCCGTCCGTCCAGGATGCAGTCGATGAAATCCTGGTCTTCATTATAGTAGGCTTCGGTGAACAGGGTGCGCCAGCTCTTCACGAACGGCTGCACGATGCCCTTTGCCGTGGAGCAGGTGGTCACGAAGTCCTGCTCCCTGCGGCCCACGAACATCACGCCGCTGGTGCCCACGATCTCCATGCGGGCATCGTAGCCGTAGCCCACGGACACCGCCCCGTCGATGAAGCCCTGCTTCCCGTTGACGAACCGGCAGGCCATGGAGACATTGTCGTAGAAATCGGGATACTTCTGCACCGCCTGCGGGCAGCGGAAATTGCCGCCCAGGGCGTAGACCTCGTCGATCTCGGCGCCTACGAACCAGCGGGCGGAGTCGATGTCGTGGCTGTTGACCTCGGCCAGCGGGCCGTTGCTCTTCCTGATGTCGTACATCCACTCC